>JBGSKE010000292.1:0-2561 GCA_041741355.1 Negativicutes bacterium
GGCAGGCGAATTAAATGACATTTGATTTTCACACACATTCTTTTTTCAGTGATGGCGTATTATCACCGATTGAGTTGATTCGCCGGGCGCATGTTGCCGGTTATCGCGCCATTGCGGTAACCGATCATGTGGGTCTGTCCAATATGGAGCAGGTCATCCGGGAAGTCAGCCGCGATTGTCAGTTGGCCGAAAAACATTGGGGGATCAAAGCCCTGCCGGGGGTGGAGTTGACCCATGTGCCGGCGGCGGCGATCGGCGAATGCGCAAAAATGGCCAAAAAACTCGGCGCCAGAGTGGTAGTTGTTCATGGCGAGACACCGGTCGAACCGGTCGAGCCTGGCACCAACCGGGCGGCGCTAATGTCTTCTTATGTCGATATTTTGGCCCACCCTGGCTTTATCACCACCGAAGAGGCGCAAATTGCGGTTGTAAACGACATTTATCTGGAGATTACCGCCCGTGGCGGGCATTCGTTGACCAATGGGCATGTAGCCAAAGTGGGTTTGGCTGTTGGCGCCAAACTGATAGTCAACAGCGATGCACACAGCCCAGATAATATTATGAACGCCGGGTTTGCCGCAAAAGTTGCCCAAGGCGCCGGAATACCGGTCGAATTTCTGGAATCGGTATTGGTTAACCATCCGTTGGAGCTGTTGAAACGTTTTGAAATCCAATAGAAAAAAGAAGAGGGGAGGCGTAATAATATGAATTGTCAGCGTTGTGGTCGGGATAATCCGCCGGAAGTTGCCTATTGCCAAGGCTGCGGCAATGCAATGTATGCAAGTCAACCGCCGCCGCCGGGTTATGGCGGTTATCAACAACAACCAGGATATCCGTCGCAACCGATGTCGGGGTACCCGCCAGTTGCGAATTATGGTCCATCAAATTACGCCGGTATCGGCGCACGATTTTTGGCTGCGCTCATCGACGGGATTGTTATCGGCATCCCTATTGGCATCATTTCTACTGTTTTGAGTGCGATGATGGCGGCCCGCGTAGTGACCCGCGCTGCCGGTAAGACATATAACCCCGGCATGGCGGCTACTGATGTGGGTACGGTATTCGCCGGATTCGGCATGATTATGATCATCTCGGTTTTGCTTTCCTGGGCTTATTTTGCGATGATGGAGAGCTCGGCCTGGCAAGGCACGGTCGGTAAAAAAATCATGGGCATACAAGTTACCGATGTCAATGGCGGCCGCATTTCTTTGGGCAAAGCAACGATAAGGCTTGCAGTCAAGGCATTTCTCAGCGGTTGGTTTCTAATCGGCTATATAATGGCCTTTTTTACGCAGCGCAAACAAGCTTTGCATGACATGATCGCCGGTACTTTGGTGTTGACCAAAGCCGCTTATCCGATGCCAGCCGGCTACCCCCAACAATACCCGCCGCAAGCGCCAATGCAAAATGGCTATGCGCAACCACCGGCCTATCCGCAACAACAAGCTGCAAACGCTGCCTGCCCGCATTGTGGAGCTGGATTGCAGCCCGGCGCCCGTTTTTGCAGTAATTGCGGCAAAAATATCTAAGGGGTTTTTACTTACACCATAGAATAGAATGGCATGATTGGGAGGCGCTGACATGTTTCGTACATGGCGATTAGCTCGTCGTTTAGTTTCGGCTATTGTGATCAGTATCATCCTTGCAGGCATGGTAGGTTGCGGTGGCGCCTCCAAAACTGAGTCTACTCGTCCTGCAGCTGCGCCTGCAGCGAGATCTAATGTAGCAACGCCGCCGGCAGCGGGAGCATCCAACGGCGGTAAACAACCGGCTGCCAGCCGCAAGGTGATCGAAACAGCGCAAGTGACCCTTGAGTCAAGGGATTTACCGCTTACAGAATCCAAAGTTCAGGCATTGCTTGTCAAACGGCAAGGGAAAATGGATGCTTCCAATGTAACGCTCGATAGCAATGGTCGTCGTAATGGAACTTATACTTTGCGGCTGCCGGTCGGTCAACTGCGCGACTTTGTCGCTGAACTGGCTGCCATTCCCGACGTGGTTGTTCGCCAGCGCAACTTGTCAGCTCAGGACGTAACAGAAGAATTTGTCGATATTTCAGCTCGTCTGGAAAATATGCAACGGCATGAAACTAGACTGCGTGAAATTTTAGCTAAAGCCAATACTGTCGATGAAATCCTTAAGGTGGAAAAAGAACTGGCGTCTGTCCGCGGCCAGATCGAAAGCACAACAGGTCGAATCAAAGCGCTTTCTGGCAGGATTGATCTCTCCACGGTTTCATTGCGGATCAGCGAGGTTAGCGTAATTACCGAGACTAACTTTGGCGGCAAACTGCAGGCGATCATTCGTGACAGCTGGGTAGCCGCTGGCGATGTAGTGCTCTATTTGGTGGCAACGGTGATTGTTCTCTCGCCGCTGGCCCTGCTTGTTGCCGTAATCGTCTGGTTCTGGCGAAAGCGACGGAGCAAGCAACAACAACGGCAATACCCTGCGCCGCCACCTACGGAACACCCTTAGGTCCAAACCGGTGACTGACCGGAATCTATATCAGCGTATTGCAGAGAGGACTTGATTTTGATGAACAACGATGATCACAAGCTCCA
>JBGSKE010000293.1:0-4592 GCA_041741355.1 Negativicutes bacterium
TCCAATCCATAAAGATTGGCCGCGCTACGGCTGCCGATCGCCGCCATCCCCGCTTCTCCCTCGGCGACCCGGCGAGCCGCTTCGGCGGTGCTGTCTACTGCCCGGTATTCGGCGGCAGGATACAGGCGTGACAAAGTGCGCCGGCATTGCGCCAGCGCCTGCGGATGCGACAAAATCAGCCTCACTCCCCGACCGGCTTCCCGGGCCAGTAAATTATGCCGCACCGGCATCACTATTTCCCGGGAAATAAACAGTTCCACTTCATGAGCCAGTGTATCCAGCGTAATATTGACCGATCCCTCCACGGAGTTCTCGATCGGCGCCACGCATTGCGGGATCTCACCGCCCGCCACCGCCCGGATCGCCAGGTCAATCGAGGCGTACGGCTTCAAGATCGCCGCATCACCAAATAGATTTTTTGCCACTTCCTCGCTATAAGTTCCCGGCGGTCCCAAATAGCCAACTCGCTGGTTCGCCCCAGCCGCCCTTTCGCTGTTCAAAGGCCCGCCTCCCCTTTCCGTTTCGATAGGCCTCTTATTTCGCCCCGTTCAGCCAACCGCCGCTCTCCCGTCTCATCGTCCGGGCATCATTGATCAAAGCAGTCAACGGCGTCAGTTCCTTGGTGTTACTGCTATAGATCCCTACATTCAGCACCTTGCCGTCCTCGACCCGATACACGGTCTGACTGAGCGTAACATACCAGGTATTGTCGTCCCGGACACGGATCGCCTGAATTTCTGGCGTTACCAATAACTCACAATTGGCCGCTGCAGCTTTCGCCAAATTTGACAGTTCCGGCGACTCGTCCGCTTCGTTGACAATGCCGGGGGACAAACTCTCATATTCATCCCACAGCGCCTCCTGCATAAACGGAAACTCACCTTTTAGCGCCGACGGCAGATTGTTCTTAATCGCCGCAACATACAACCGGGGTTTTCCGGCAATCGGTTGAACCGGCGCAAGCAAACCTTCATTGATCGCCTGCCGCCGTTTCGGATAGTAGTTGCGCATTGCCAGGTCAACATACACCGGCACATTGTGCGTAAAATAATTTTTTAGCGGCTCCGGCAACGGCCAACGCAATTCCGCGCCAATATGGCGATACCCGCCATACACTTTGCGCAAGGCTATCGGCACCGGGTCGTCAGGCGCTACGATCCGGGTAATCCGGAATTTGCCATCATACATTTTTTCAAATGCTTCGTTGCCTACAGCGGGCGCACCAAAAGTGATCACTTCAATCTGTTCAGGGTTCACCCCCATGTCCAGCAAACGGGCGGCAACCAGCGTCACCACTGCCCCTCCCAGGCTATGTCCGACCAAATACACCTTATCCTGTTTGTCTTCCTGCAAAATGCTGCTAAGCAAACGTGCGCCAACTGGGTGATGATCGTTGGCCTGCGCCGTTTGGGCCGTCAACAACAATTGCGCTGCCTGATTGAACCCCTCATGGACCTTGGGCGCATCGGGCGGTATATCTTTACGAACTGAATTCGCCGCGAACTCGTCCAACGTTTTGCCGGCAAAATAGACTTTGTTGGCCCGCAGGTCGACTTTGACATCGCGAACATTTTCCGTACCGGCGACTGCCAAAATATACACGTCGTGATCTAGCGCTGAAGTGGTATCCCAGGCCAGCAGATAACGGGAATCCGCCTTGTCGCCGGTTATGCGAAACGGCTCCACCTGCCAGCCCTCCTGTTCAAACGCCGCGACCGCCAGGCTGCCGGCACGCGTTCCGTAAGCGGCCATACAAGCCCCCGCCGACGTATACAACTTTCTGGCCTCAAGATACTCGGCCATGGTTCCGGTCGCCGCTGAAACCGGCCCGGTCAGTAAAAACAACAACAACATTACTTGGACGACGAATTGCATACACTCACATTCCTTTACTACATCAAGCTTAGTCTTCAGGCAGCAATTCTTGCTGTTGAAGCACATCACAGAAAATCGCCAACAGTGCAGGATCAAATTGAATCCCGGCAAATTTACGCAGCTCTTCCACCGCCTGCTCGACTGTCATCGCTTTGCGATAGGGGCGATCGCTCGTCATCGCATCAAACGCGTCGGCAATCGACAATATTCGGCACTCAACCGGAATCGCCTCACCGGACAGACCGATCGGATAACCGCTGCCATCCCACCATTCATGATGCCGCAAAATCCATTCCGCGATATACACCAGATCGGAAGATCCCAACGCAATCCGGTAGCCAATTTCACTATGCCGGCGCATCTCCGCGCGCTCCTCCTCATTGAGTGCGCCCGGTTTAAACAGGATCGCGTCGCTGATACCAACCTTGCCGATATCATGAAACTTGGCAAACAAACGCATCGCATCCAGCTGATTGGAGGGAAAGTTAAGCCGCTCCGCCAATCTGCCGACCAGCATTTCCAGTCGCTCGGCGTGACCTTCGGTGATAAAATCGCGAGCCTCAAGCAGCGTCATCATCGTGTTGACCAAACCGCTGCGGGTACTCTGTGACCGGAGCAATTTTTCCCGCCGCACCATATTGTCGGCGTCCCGCATCAGCAGACTCAGTTCCACCGGATTGTCCGCCATAATCGCATAGCCGACCGACAAACTGAGAAACAAGTCCCGGTTTTCGGCGTTGAACTGCTCGACGCTGGCCCGCAGGTCGCGGCACAAACGCTCCGCTTGCATCTTGTTTGCACCGGGGCGGACCAGGACAAACTCGTCGCCGCCGACCCGCGATAAAATATCGCCGTTCTCAACCAGTTCGCTCAATAAGACTGCCGCCGTAATCAGCCTTTGATCGCCGGCTGCATGTCCCAATGTCTCATTGGTCATCTGCAATCCATCAATATCACAGGCTATCAATGCACAGGGCAGCGGCATCGAATCGCGCCGCCGCTGGAACTCGTACTCCAGATAGGTACGGTTGTACAGACCGGTCAGCGAGTCATGAGTGCTGACATGCTGCAACATCGCATTGGTCCGTTTTCGTTCCGAAATATCGCGCAAGATCGCGACGGCAAAAACCTTCTCTCCCAATACCGCGATATCAATTGCAACATCAAGCGGCACCCTTGATCCGTCCATCCGCCGAAACTCCGTCGAAAAATCCTGCCGCCGTCCTGCGGCCTCGGCCGTCCGCCCCAGTTGCTGCAAGGCCGCCTCAACCGGCGGGAACAGCTGCGGCAGATTCGCCGCAAACAACAGTTCGCGCGTCACGCCCAATATTTTGCACGCCGCTTCATTCGCATCAACAATCCGCGAAGCAGGAAGCTGAATCATCAAGATGCCGTCCGTGACTTTATCCAGCAGATTGCGGAACGTTTCCAGCTCGCCGATGCGTTTTTGCAGTTCCGGGTAATAATTCTTGCGAATCGAGTTTTCGCCCAGGCCAATCAGCTTATCGCGAACAAACCCCGGCTGCGATTCAGAGAATTGTTTCATAAATCGCCTCAACATCACTGCGTTCCATCAATTTGGGGTTAGTGGCCATGCAGGCGTCTTGCAGCGCAAACCCCGCCAACCGGGGCACATCCGATTTTGCCACGCCAAATCGGCGAACATTGTCGCTGATCCCGACACTACTGCGCAAAGCGGCAATCCGATCCACCAATTTTTCAGCTCGCTCAGCCAGCGGAATCTGTTCAATCTCCAGTCCCAACGCCGCGGCGATACAGTCAAACCTTTCCGGGCAGGCCGAATAGTTGAATGCGACGACGCCAGGCAGCAAAATTGCATTGCATTCACCGTGCGGCAAATCAAAATAGCCGCCCAAGCTGTGCGCCATCGCGTGCACCGCGCCGAGAATCGCATTGGAAAACGCCAGTCCGGCTTCGAGGCTTGCCAGCATCATCGGCCCTTGATAGTCAAGCGACTGCGGATCAGCAACCGCGCCCGGCAAGTGTCCGGCAATCAGTCGAATCGCTTCCAACGCATGGAGATCGGTAATCGGCGAGTTGGCGGTGGAAACATAGGCTTCAATCGCATGCGTGAGCGCATCCATCCCGGTACAGGCCACCTGATGCGGCGATAGCGTCGTCAAGGTTTGCGGGTCGATCAACGCAACGTCGGGAACCACCGCCTTACTGACGATAGCCATCTTGGTCTTGCGCTCGGTATCGGCGATAATCGCAAACTGGGACACATCGGCTGAACTACCGGCGGTAGTCGGCACGCACACCAGCGGCGGAATCGGATACTCGACCAGATCTACGCCTTCAAATTCTTCAATACCGCGTTGATTACTCACTTCAATTCCGATGGCTTTGGCGCAATCCATCGAACTACCGCCGCCTACGGCCACAATCATGTTGCAGCCAGCCGCCGCATAAAGCCGCGATCCGGCGCGCACCTCCTGCATTTTCGGGTTTTCCGTCACTCCATTAAATATCACATAAGGGATCGACAGGCGGCTCAAGCTGTCACTGACTCGCTGCGTCCAGCCGGCAGTTTCAACTCCCGGATCAGTGACAAGCAATATTTTTTGCGCTCCCAAATTTTTGGCGTATTGACCGCTCATGTCAATAGCACCAACACCGAACAAAAACTCCGGTGCGACAAATTTCCGCAGTTCCCAGCGAGTTAACATGAAAACACCTCCGCATATTGGGAAGGC
>JBGSKE010000294.1:0-8553 GCA_041741355.1 Negativicutes bacterium
CAAATACCGATTGGCGGCGCATCGGCAATCGTCTGAATCATAGCCTGTCCGCCCTGCATGTCAAACTTGGCAATTGCGCCCGGAACACTGCCAACCCCGCAACTGATGTTTGACCCCTCAAAAGCGGGGCCAGCCGCCGTCGAAGTACAAAGAATCCGCTCCCTGTTCCCAATCGCCATCTCGCCATTTGTCCCCACATCAACCAACAGAGAAAGCTGCGATGCCCGGTCCATCCGGCACGCCGCCATACCGGCAATAATATCCGCGCCCACATAGGCGGCAAGCGATGGCAACAGCGTCACCTCGCATTCAAGCGGAAACAAGCCAAACAATTCTTGTGTCGACAATACTATTTGTTCCTTGGTCAGAGGATTGAACGGATGCAATGCCAACGAGTCGGCCCGCAATCCCAGCAACATGTGCAACATTGTTGTATTGCCGGCAATCACCAACTGGAGGACTGCTTCTGTTTCCTGTCGCTGACAAAGCTCTTGCACGGCCCGGGCAAGATCGCTACGCAAACAGGCCTGCAAATCGGCAGTAAATCCCTCAGCCCCTTTTTGAATGCGTGAAATCACATCTGCGCCAAACTGACGTTGCGAATTGAGCAACGTTATATTTTTTACCACTTCGCCGGTCTCGAGATTCACCAGCGAAAGCGCAATCGTCGTCGTGCCGATATCCACGCCAATGCCATAGATTGAAGCAGTTTCCGCTGTGCGAATATGCAGCGCCCGATTTTCACGGACCGTCAACCAAATCGGCGTATCGGCATCAGGCGCCATGAATCTGTTCTGCAGTGAAAAACTAAACCAGTCAGACAGTTGTCGTAATGCTTTTGGCGAAAAAGAAAGGCGTCGCTCCAACGTTTGACAAATAGCTTCGCTGACGCTGATCCCCGCTTCCCATCCGCCGGATGACGGTACAAACTGCAACTTTTCATAGCCGGCATCGATCAGTTCCAATTGACGGATCGTGCTATCCGCAATCCCTGCAAATCCTTGCTCCGTCAATAAACCAACATCAATGCTGCAATCGTCAATCAGGCTACATCGGCAGGCCAACGCCGACTGCCCCGGTTCGATAATCCGCGGCTGTGCTGCGCCGCCGTCGCCTGCCAACAACCGGCCTGCCATCAGAGTGATTCGACATTTACCACAGGTCCCGCGCCCGCCGCAGGGCGCATTGAGATAAATCCCATGCTGCCTGAGGACGTCAATCAATCGCTGGTTTGTTGATACCGAAATTTTTGCAGTATCTTTCCCAGCGAAAACAGTCAGCGCGACCTGGCCCGGTTCGGTCAGCGTCCGTTCCACTTGCATGCACCTAGTCTTTCTGTTGTTTTTCCTATAATTTTTCCTATCCAATTCAATCATCCTGCTTGCTTTTCGGTTCAAGGTCCCGGCTCAATACTGCCGTCGACAATCTTGGCGTTTTCGATCGCAATGGACGCGAACGCGGCCAATTGGTCCAGCCCTTCAATTTCGGCGGCAGAGTATTTTTTTCCCTGACCGGTATGCGCCAGAATCAACACACCCCATACAGCATTATTGACAAACAGCGGCACTGCCAACGTCTCTTTCATATCTCCCCAGTAAGGCGCGGGCAGGCGAAAAGAATAACGATGGTAATCCTCCGTCACCACGATTGTACCGGTTTCCCAGGCCTGTCCACTGATTCCTTCGCCTTTGCGGATCACATAGTCTACCGGTAGTTCCCGGATCGTGCCGCGATAAAAAGCAACCCGCATCACATCTTCGAACTCGTCGCGCAAGGCCATATACGCCAAATCTGCGCCGACAAATTCCTGAGCGCGGCGGACAATATCAGGCAATAAATCCTGCAAGCGACTATGTCGCATTAATTCGAGTGAAACATCTTTAAGCAAGGAATACAAAGGGTCGGACATACCCATGTGAACGCCTCCTGTCACCTATCATCCGCTAACGCAGTTGTACTTCGACTCGCCAAACCTTCACTGCGTCCGGCAACAAGGTCGGCATGTTTGACTGAAGAACTCTGTCGCCATAATACTCGCGGGGCAATTCCCGATCAGTCCCCAGTCGCAATGATAAACCACGCATTGCAGCCAATGCGCCGCTGTTCCAGTTATTCATGATGTTACCGCCATAATCCCAGCCAAAACCAAGGAAATCAAAGGGGCGACCATTGATACGGTTGAGTTCGGCGATCGTAGTTCCCGGTTTTATTGCATATACCGTCCGCCAGCGGCTCTGCTCCTGACGGAAAGATACTCGCTCAGGCGTTGAACCGTAGCTATTGTCATGCCAATACACGATTATTTCATCAGCCGTTCCGGCATAAATCACCGTGACATCAAATTTTTCAATGCCTTCCGGTCCATAAACAGTCTGCCGCGTAAGATTCTGCGCGCCGAACATACGAGTGATATCCGTTAAAGAGCTGGTCGGCTCGATCGGCCCGATTCGCAAAAACGGGATGCAAATCCAATCATTCGCATCAACTTTCCGCTCGCGAAATATATATTTGCGCCAATCCGCCAGCGGTACATAGGAATCGCCGGTGAGAAAGTTCACCCACAAAATTTCTGTTCTTGCCTGATTTACCAAAAACGTCGACCAACGCGAACGATGTCCTGGCCCGCCGTCCTGGATGTAAAACCCGACATAAACCTGATAATATTCACGTTCCAGCCAATTTTCCGCAGCTGGGTCAGGTACCTGTTCAACAGCAATCACCAATCGGCTAGTTGGATTTTTGCGGGCCAACTCGCCGATTTCAGGCACGGATGCGGTCAAATAATCAATGACTCGTCTTGTCTCTTGTTCCGTAGGGCCCATGTTTGCCGCCTGTACCAGCGAAGCTCCGCCGGCGACCGCTATGCAGACCATGCATACAACCAGGCAACGCAGGTAAAACCGATAGCGTGCCAGTGACATTGATACTTCACCTCAGTTCTTTGCAATCAATAAATAACCTTATCCTGTTTGCTCCGCCATTGTTCAAACGTTTTCAGGCAAGCCTCCCGATCCGTCGGAACCAAGCGAAGCTCCGACTGAAACTGCGCAGGATTTTTAATGTAGTCATAAATCGCATTGTCATCAAAACCGATTGCCGCGGCATCTTCTTTAGTGCAGCCGAAATAAACTGTTGAAATTCTCGACCAGTAAATGGCCGCCAAGCACATAGGGCAGGGCTCGCAGGAGCTGTGAATTTCGCAGCCGGACAAATCATAGCTGCCCAAAGTTTGAGCCGCTCTGCGTATCGCCACCATTTCCGCATGGGCGGTCGGATCATTTGTTTTTAGCACTTCATTATGACCGCGTGACACGATTTCGCCACCTTTTGTGATTACCGCGCCAAACGGTCCGCCGTCGTTAGCCAATGCACCATTTAACGCTTCTTCATTGGCAATTTTGATGAATTTATCCATTCGCTCCGCCACCTTTCCTTGGGTTTGCTTCAATCTGTTTCCCCTAGCTTCCAGCCAAGCAGCAACTCCGTTCCTTCATCATTGTAAACCATTCGATCAGCAGTTGACAGCATGATTGGCAGACCACGCCCCATTCCTACATCCTCACCAAAAGAAAAATACTCGTCAGGATTAGCCCGTAACCGGCGTAGCATCGAGTTTCCGGCAAACCCCATCCGCGTCGTCCTGACCCGCACGATAAACCAGCTGCCAATTCGGTGAAAGCGCAATCTTACCCGATGCTGGCGAGCTACTCCGTCTCGGCATTCCAATGCATTCGCCAACGCCTCATTGACAGCCACTTCCTGCATCGAGTGATTTGTACCGGTTTCGGCAGCGACAATACAGCTTATTTCGCTGCGAAAACGCTGGTAGTCGCCATAGCCATTGAAATCCATGACTCGCGGCCAAGAATTCCCGAAATCAGATCGCTCCGGCAATGCTTTGATTTTGATGCAGATAGCTGTCGCGTCGTCACGTCGTTCCGGAGATCCGGCCAATGCCTCGATATATTTCACCATCGCGTTAAACCGTTCAAACGGCAAATCGGTCTGCAAACCGATCCGATCTGTCAAGCCGTCTGTCATGAAATACAAGGCATCGCCTTCCTGCAGCGCCACTTCGTGAACGTCAAAAACTTCCTCGTTTCTTATTCCCAGATACATCCCGGAACGGGCAACAATCCCCCGGACATCGGCTGTTGCAACCCGGATATCGGGAATCCCGGCGCATACCCAACGCAGTTTGCGTAGCGTCAAATCGACTTCAAAGGCCAATGCCGCCGCAAACGAGGCTTCGTCAAAATACTGGCCGGCGCGACGATTGAGCCAGGCGACTTGTTCAGCCAAAGGTAAATCCTGCTCGTTGATTTCTCTGAGCAGTAGATGCAGCGCCGATGTATGCAGCGCCGTTCCCAGGCCATGCCCGGCGGTATCGATCAAAAATCCCCGTAATACCGACCCGTGATATCGCCAATCCAAAAAATACAAATCGCCGCCGACAAATCCCTGTGGTTGATAAATCGGCACTACCTCGAGCCAGGGCGACTTTGGCGGATTTTGCAGCAATGCAGCCTGAACCCGCGAAGCCAGTTGGGCATCTCGAATAAAGGATTGCTCCCGCCGGACATCTTCGGATACATCCCGTATCGTCACCAGCAGTAATTGCCGTTTACCATAGCGCACCAAAGACGCCGAACGCTCCAGGTGAACCAGCGATCCGTTTCGATGACGGGCCAACCGCCGTTGCACCGGCACAATTCCCGATTTAATCGCTGCGTCCATGGTTTCACGAATCTCAGTCCTAGGCGCTTCCAACAGGTCAAACACATTCAGCGGACCATCCCGCCCGATATCATAACCGAACTGTTCAGTAAACCGGGCATTGGCTTCAACAATCTCTCCTGTATGAGGATCGCAAAGCAATAGCGCCTCCGGCGCCTGATGAACCAGCGCCCGATAGCGCGCTTCACTTTCCAGCAGTTCTTCAGCGGCTTTCCTCCGCTGCATCGCCAAGGAAAACTGTGTAGCAATGATTATTAAAACTTCCAGATCCTCCGATGCAAAGCAACCTGTTTGCTCCATCTGAAAAATAACTACCAACCCGAATATTTTTCCGTTCAGGTCAATGAGCGGCGCCCCCAGCCATTCCATCGGCGGGGACTGTTCCGGATCAAGTTCCCCCTCCAGTTGCAGTCGCTCAATATCTTGCGGGATCAAATGAACAGCCCGGCCAATACGAGCGATATATTCGGTCAGTCCTTTTCCGGCCGGTCGTTCGGTCGGCAAAACACTTGCCTTGCCGACACAGTACGGGAACCTGACCAACGACAGCTCTTCATCCAGCATAGAAATATAAAAGTTTTCCGCCGGTAAAACCCGACCGATCAGCCGATGCACCAAGACATAGATTTCTTGCATTTCCAGCGGCGACACCGTTGTCTCGGAAATCTCGCGCAATACTGCTTGAACTTCGCCGCGCCGCCTAGCTTCACGTTCCAGTCGTTTCTGTTCGGATACATCGACGATAACCCCGATCATCCCGGATACAGTTCCATCCTCGGCATAAAACGGAACTTTGTGAAATACCACCTCATGCAACACACCTTGGACATTTTGCAAATTAGCCTCGTAAATTTGCAAACCAGGCTCGGCAAAAAACTCCTGGTCTTTAGCATGATATATCTCTGCCAGCCCCGGCGGCGCCACATCAAATACAGTCTTACCAATCATTTCCTGATCGGTTTTGCCGTAAAAATCTTCGAACGCCTGATTAACGCCGAGATACCGGCCAGATCGGTCTTTGTAGAAAATCGGCATGGGAATGGCATTCAGCAGCGACCGGAGAAATGGCTTTCCCTGCCGCATTGCGAACTTTGGATCAAGGGTGTTGTTTAACACTTGATCACCGTCCCAGTACGTTTCCATCAGCTTAAATCCAGTACTTTCACCAACAATACTTCGTTGCCTTTGCGGCTATAGATAACCTGATCCATCCAGGCCATCATGATTAAAATGCCGCGGCCGCCTTCCGCGTAGAGGCGATCGATGAACTCAGTTTCCATATCGGTCGATTTGAACGCCGCTACTCGCTGTTTGCCGTCAAAGCCTTTGCCGCCGTCACTGACGCGAACGATCAGACGCCTGCCGCACATACTCAATTTGACCCGAACATCCATCGATTCACGTGAAGCATTCGCCAAGGCTTCGCCGATCGCAATTTCGACTTTGGGAGCATCCTGCGCTGAAAGACTATGTAACAAGTCCCGAATTCGGCTACGGATTCGGTCATATTCGCCATAACGATGAAATTCCAGCCGCACCGGGAAATTTGGTTGGTCGTTCACCCTCACGCAGACTGCTGAGCAGTCATCCCGCCGTTCCGGACTTATGGAAATTTCTCGCAGCAATTTGACGGTCCGGAGATATTTATCGGTCTGCCAATCCGCGCTGCGAGATACCACGTCAAACAAGCCGTCACTCATGAAGTAAAAAACATCGCCAGCCTTAATCGGTACTGTCCATTCCGTATATTCCGGGTCCTCCAAAATTCCGAGCAGAGAACCGGGGCGTTTGACCAATTTGGGCAATACATGCGATGAAGCCAAAAAACCATATATACCGGCGGTGGCAAAGGTGAGAGTCCGGCGGCTGAAATCAAATTCAAAGCCAAGCGCGGCAGCAAAGGTTTCATGCGTAAAATATCGCAGCACATGTCGATTGACCCATTTTAATCTGGCATCGAGACTCATTGGCGAATTCAGCACGTCACGAAAATAAGTGCTCACGGCAATACACTGCAGGGCGCTGGAAACTCCATGACCGGATACATCCAGAATGAACCCCGATAATCGTTTATGATCTTCGCTCCAGGTAAAATCGAAAAAATCACCGCTAACTAGATGATGCGGTTCATAAACCGTGTCAACCGATACCAGCAAATCGTCAAATCCGCGCGGCAATAAATCTTTCTGCACTCCCGAAGCCATGGCGACATCCCGCAGAATCAAGGACTGCAGCTTGCGTTCCGCCGACAAGTCGCGATTGGCAAACATAAACACCTGTTTTCCGCCATATTGAATAATGGTTGCCGAGCGCTCCACTTCGATCACTTTTCCATCTTTGCAGCGTATCTGCAATAACTGCTCGCCTACTGCTCTGCCACTGCGCAGCGCTTCAGAACGACGGTCAACGTTTTCCCGCGTATCCGCAACCAAGTCATAAGTTGACAAAGACAACAATTCAGCTTCACTATAACCAAACATCGCTACGCAATGCGGATTGACTTCCAAAATTCGTTTTGTGTCCATATCGACCAGCAGAATCGACTCATTCGACTGTTGCATCATCGCCCGATAGCGTTCTTCATTCTCACGCAGCGCTTGTTCCATTCGTTTGCGTTCGGTAATATTATTGAAAACGCCCATAATATAGCGGCGATCAGCACGTAAAATGGGCACCCCGGTCGACTCGACCCAGACAATATTCCCCTGCAGACTTACCAAGCGATGTTCACGCCCGCTTGCTATTTCACCGGTTTTGTTTGCCTGAATTCGCCTGACGCTTTCAGCCCGCTCCTCTGGATGAACGAAATCCAGATAACAACGACCGATCAGCTGACTTGGTGCATCCGCTTCCAGCATCACCGCCAGGGACCTGTTGACATAGATAAAACAACTGGTATCATCACGCAGACCGATCCCAGCGGTAGAAGACTCTGCCAGCGCTTCATACAGTTGTTGACTCTCTTGCAATTCATCAGCTGCGTTATTGCGAGTCTCCAATTCTACAATCAGTCGTCCGTACAACATGGTGGCAACCGGATAAACCAGCAATACCGGTAAAGCAATATCCGCCAGCACTTTCCAGCGGATTGCCTCAGGCAAAATTAGCATACAAGCTAACATTGCCAGATGAATAACCAGTCCTGAAACATACAGAAACAAGTTGCTTTTTCCCCAGGCAAACCGAATTTGCATCTGGCGAAACCCCAAGCCCAGAAAAACTGCGGAGAGAATAGTCGCTACGCCTGCCCACTGTCCGACTCCTCCCTGCCAAATCCGCAACACTCCGGTCAATCCCGCCGCAACCGCTGCTGCAACGGCGCCGCCGAACAAACCGATCGTCCCCAGCAAAATTGTCCGCCCGTCAAAGATCAGTCCCGGCGAATATTGCACCGGCACGACCATGCCGATCATCGCCGCCAGACCGAACAAAAAACCAGCCATCAACTGTCCTTTGAGCGTTTTGATATCCCAGCGCCGGATACTCACAGAATAAAGAAACCCCAATACAAGCAATAAAGTGATATTATTCACAATGCCGATAAAGAATGTCGATTCCATCACGGCCTCCTTCTTGCCTGTGGGGCGTATAGCAAAAGAGATGCAAGGATTGTCCTGCATCTCTTTTCGCCGCGTAGCAATATTTTTCCTGTATTCTCGTCAAACAAATACGATTATGGTTTTACTGTCGCCTTAAATACCTGTTTTCCAGCTTTCATCTCGATGATTACCGCACTTTTGACTGCATCATGGGTTGCATTTAACGTAGTGGCGCCGGTAATCGCCGGAAACGCCTTCGTACCTGCGAGCGCCGCCT
>JBGSKE010000295.1:0-6893 GCA_041741355.1 Negativicutes bacterium
ATGTGGCCGTTCTCAGCCTGGGCGGCATCGTAGTCAGTTCTTCGATCCGCGTTGCCGGCGACATGTTCGACGATTCGATTATCCGCTTCATGCGCAAAGAACAGAAACTGATGATCGGCGAACGGACTGCCGAGGAGATAAAAATTCGTATCGGCACCGCCTATACCGATCTGCGCAAGGAAACCATGGAAGTGCGCGGTCGCGACTTGGTCAGCGGCATGCCCAAAACGGTGGTCATGACGTCGGCGGAGACCCGTCAGGCGATGGCGGAACCGATCGGTCTGATCATCGACTGTGTCAAAAGCGTACTGGAGCAAACCCCACCGGAACTGGCCTCCGATATCATTGACCGGGGGATTGTGATGACCGGCGGCGGCGCGATGTTGCACGGCCTTGACATTTTGATTACCAAGCAGACCAGTATTCCCGCTTATCTGGCCGAAGACGCGACCTCCTGCGTCGCCCGGGGAACCGGTATCGCGCTTGATTCGCTCGAACTGCTCAGCAGCCATCTGACCACGGTTCGCAAAACCGGCCAGCGATAAATCATTCGTTGCTAGCCAAACGGAAACCATTTAAGAACCCCGCTCATTTTTCCGATACCTGTTGGTAGAAGGAATTGTGAAGCGGGGTGTTTGTTTGATTCGGGGAATCTATATCGCAGCATCGGGGATGCTCGTCGAATCGCTGCGAGCTGATGTTACAGCAAACAACCTGGCCAATGCGAATACGGCCGGATTTAAAAAAGACTTTGCCATAATCAAAGACTATGCCAGCAGGCAAATCCGCCGGATTCACGACGGGGCTACTGAACCGGAAATTGGCGTTATGGGTGCAGGCGCCTGGATCGATACGATTGCGACCCACCATAGCGGCGGCATCATGCGGGTTACCAACAACACGCTCGATGTGGCGATTGAAGGCAAAGGCTTTTTTACCGTGCAGACGCCGGCGGGAGTCCGTTATACGCGCAATGGCTCCTTTAGCCGCAGTGCGGGCGGTGAACTGGTGACCCAAGACGGTTTTCGCGTGTTGGGCCTCAACGGTCCAATCGTGCTTGATCCGGCAGGACAGGCCGGCAAGGTAACGATCTCGGAAGATGGTCGGATTTTTCTCGATCAAATTGAAAATAATACCTTCCAAATCAGCAGCTTTGACGAGGAAAACCGCTTGCGCAAGGAAGGCGCCAACTTGTTCAGGCCGCCGGAAGGGGTGAATCCGCAGCAGGCGACGCCAGCTCTGCGGCAAGGCTTTCTGGAACTGTCCAACGTCAATGTGATTTCCGAAATGGTAAACATGATCGCCGGCTTTCGCGCTTATGAAACCAACTCCAAAGTCGTGCAGACGCATGATGCGCTACTGGACAAAGCAGCCAACGAAGTGGCTCGCGTCTAACGGAATTCAGCGGTTACAACACTGACATTATAGGGGCCGGACCTTCGCGGAGGCCCCGCATGCCGTCGAATGACCGAGACGGCTGATTTGGCATCTGAGGAGGTACTTGTATTATGATGCGTTCCTTATGGACAGCAGGTTCAGGCATGGTGGCCCAACAGGCCAACATCGACGTGATCTCGAACAACCTGGCCAACGTCAACACCACAGGCTTCAAAAAAGTCCGCACCGATTTTCAGGATCTGATTTATCAGACGATCCGTCAGGCTGGTGCGACAACCGGGCCGGACAACATATTGCCAACCGGGGTCCAGATGGGCCATGGCGTAAGGCAAGTCGCAACGCAGCGCATTTTTACCACCGGCAATTTTCAGGCTACCGGCAATCCGCTTGATGTTGCGATTGAAGGTGATGGATTCCTGCAAATTACAATGCCTGACGGAACGTTAGGCTATACGCGCGACGGTACCCTGAAAAAAGATGGGCAGGGGCGTATTGTCACGTCCGAAGGTTATTTTCTCGAACCGCAGATTACGATCCCCGGGACGGCGACAGCAGTGACGATATCCGGCGAAGGGATCGTGACCGCGACAATTCCGGGGCAGACCACGCCGCAGGAATTGGGACAGATTCAACTGGCTCGCTTTGTTAACCCGGCCGGTCTGGACAGCATCGGCCGCAACCTGTTTAAAGAAAACAATGCTTCCGGCCCAGCGGTAGTTTCCAATCCGGGAACGGACGGCGCCGGTACAATCGTGCAAAATTACATTGAGATGGCCAATGTGCAGGTGGTCGAAGAAATGGTGAACATGATCGTGGCCCAACGGGCCTACGAGATCAATGCCAAAGCCGTGACCACCTCGGATGAAATGCTGTCGACAGCCAATCAGATGAAGCGGTAGGTGAACGCAATGAAACGGACGCTGGCGGCTTTGCTGGGAGTATGCCTGATGCTGACTTTTTGTCCGGTCGCTTTCGCAGACAACGTGACAGTTGCCGTCAAAGCGATGTCCGTGGTTCGCGGGCCCGGGCTGACCTTCGGCGATATCGCCGAAATCAGCGGTGGTGCAGCCGAGCGGGTCAAGGTTCTCAAAGACCTCTATCTGGGTGATGCGCCAGCGCCGGGAACTACGGTGTTTCTAACGCCACAGTCGCTGGAACCAATACTCGCGGCAACCCATGCGGATTTTTCAGCGATTAACTGGAGTGTACCGACCAATTTTAAAATCACCACTGCATCGCAGGCGGTGAGCGGCAAAAAAATTGCTGAGTTGGCCCGGGCCTTTATTGCCCAGGCGACGCTTGGGGCAACGGTGAGGCTGGTAGAAGCGCCGGCCGATGTGCAGGCGCCGCTGGGGAAACTGGAACTGACGTCGGAATTAAGCGGGCAGATCCGCTACAACGCACCGACCACGGTGCTGGTTGCGATACGCACCGATGGCGGCAGCTTTGTCAAAGTGCCGGTTCAGTTTGAAGTGAAGCGGATTCTTGATGTGGTGGTTGCGGTGGAAAATCTGAACGCCGGCGAAATTATTTCGGCTCGCGCAGTCCGACTGGAAGCGATCGATGCAGGCAAACTGCAACCGGGATATCTCACCGAACTGGGAAAAGTGGTCGGCATGCAAATCCGGCATGCTGTCACACCCGGCAGCGTATTATTTGAACGTTCACTGACCCGACCGATTTTGGTCAAGCGAGGCGAAATGATCCGCATCGCTGCCCGCATCGGCGAGATCGAAGTTTCGGCAGGCGGTGTGGCGATGGCGCAAGGCGCCGTCGGCGACCTGATCCGGGTGCAGAATTTGACAACCAAACGGTTTCTGACCGGACGGGTGCAAGAGGACAAATCGGTGCTGGTGCTGAACCAGCAGGGGGGCTGAAACAATGCGGCAACAATGGCGGCAATTTAATTCCGGCTTAAGCAAAGTAATCGGGCTGACGATAATAATCATGATGCTTTCGAGTGGCTTGGCAGGAGCTTCGTCGCTTTGGACCGATGCGGCGCCTACCTCCGTATTGTTTGGCGATCAACGGGCGAGGGCGGTAGGCGATATTCTGACCGTGGTAGTGAACGAAAATTCGAGTGCCAGCCGTACCGGTTCGTCCAGCAATTCCAAGTCCGCCGCCAACAACGTGGACAAAGGAACCGGCCTGCTTGGCTTTATCCCGGATTCAACCCTGGCGCAGGATGATAGTTTCAAGGCGCAGGGCACAATCAATAACTCCAATAAAGTTACGGCCAGGCTGACGGTAAAAGTAATCGAGGTCAAACCTAACGGCAATCTAGTCATTTCCGGCGTGCAGAACATTCGCCAGAACGGCGAAGAGCAGCGGATCAACATCTCCGGCCAGGTTCGTCCCTCGGATATCCGGGCCGACAACAGCGTGTTATCCAGTAATATCGCCGATGCCAAACTACTCGTTACAGGCAGCGGGCCGCTGGTCAACAAACAACGGCAGGGAATTTTGACCCAGATTTGGAACTGGTTCTTCTAAAAGTGTTAAATTGGGGACAGTCCCCGACAAATGGGGTGGCATGATGTGCAAGGCAGCGCGAATCGTGATAGGGATGCTGGTTATAATGTTGGGCTGGGCTGGTCCGGTCGACGCTGCAATCCAGGCGCCGGTGAGCGCCCGGATCAAAGATGTAGCCAAAGTGCAAGGCGTGCGCGCCAATCAACTTGTCGGCTATGGACTGGTCTTTGGCTTGGCCGGCAGTGGTGATTCCAACAAAAGCGTCAATACGATTCAATCGATTGTGAACATGCTGCGTTCGTTTGGCGTGGTTGTCGATCAAACGACGCTGCAATCAAAAAACGTAGCTGCCGTAATGATTTCGGCTAAATTGCCCGCTTTTGTCAAACCTGGCGATACGATCGACGTGACTGCTTCGTCTATGGGCGACGCCAAAAGTTTGGCCGGCGGCACCTTGATTCAAACGCCGCTGCGGGCAGCCAACGGCGCGGTATATGCCGTAGCCCAGGGGCCGGTTACCACAGGCGGCTTTAACGCCGGCGGCTCGGGCGCGAATGTACAGAAGAATTTTCCGACCGTCGGCCTGATTACCAACGGCGCGATTGTTGAGAAAGAAGTTCCGTTCCAGATCGGCGCCAATGGCCAGTTCAACCTGGCTTTGAATCGACCGGACTTTACGACAGCAAATCGGATCGCCGAAGCGATCACGGCCCGTTTTGGCACGATTGCCATGGCCCGCGATCCCGGTACGGTTTCGATTGGCGTGCCGGCAATGTATGCCCGCGATATCGTCGGTTTTGTCGCGGCGATCGAAGAATTGCGGATCAAACCGGACGAAGTGGCCAGAGTCATCATTAATGAACGAACAGGCACGATCGTGATGGGTTCCCATGTCGCGATTGACGAAGTGGCTGTAGCGCAGGGAGGCCTGACGATAAAAATCACCAAAACCCGTGATGTATCGCAACCCGGCCCGTTTTCGCCCGGGCGTACCGTTACAACGCCGCGTGAGACCGTGAACGCGAAGGAAGCAAACGCCAACCTGCTGGTGCTACCGTCCACCGCCAGTGTCGGTGATGTGGTTGCCGCGTTGAATTCAGTCGGGGCTACGCCGCGGGATATTATTACGATTTTGCAGGCGATGAAAGCCGCCGGCGCGTTACACGCCGAAATGGAGGTAATCTAATGGCGCTGAATGCGGTTTCTACCCCAGCAAATTTGCCGGCCTGGGACCCTCGCTTGAGCGGTTCGCTGAAAGCAAACGGCAATAAAGCGGAAGACGATGCCAAACTGAAAAAAGCCTGTCAGGAGATGGAAAGCGTCTTCCTGAATATGCTGCTAAAAACAATGCGCGCTACCGTGCCGAAAAGTGAACTTGGCGGCAATACGCAACAGACAGAAACGATGCAGTCGATGATGGATATGGAAATGACGCGCAACATGGCTGCTGCCGGCGGAACTGGCATTGCGGCGATGATGTACCGCAACCTCAAAAACCCTGGCGTTACCCAGCCGCAAACCAACAACGCCGTCGCTGCGAACAAAGTGGCGAAATAAATCGATATCCCTTGCAGTCGGCGATTCGCCGGCTGTTTTTCTTGCGCCGGCATCCAGCCAATTTTCTAATCACGCGTATTTGTTATATAATAAAGCTATAGCGAGAGATAAGCGGTGACAAAATGAGAACTCGAAACCAAATGCAAAAAGTTAGGGCAGTAATGTTATTGACTTTTTCATTCGCAATGATATTTTTGCTGAACGCGGTAGCGGCGGCCTCGGCGCCGGCGACTTTTTTGGATAAGGTCCGCTACCATGCGGATCAGGACATGTTTCGCATTGTACTGGAGATGACGGCGATTCCGGCCTATACCGTCAGTCTGACAGAAGTGCCGCACCAGGTGGAAATCGAACTGCCGGATACGGTGAATCGCAGCGCCGTAGCGCAAATGTCATTTACCGATCCGTTTATCGATAAAGTACGGTTTGTCGATCTTGGCGGCGGACGTTTCAAAGCGATTGTTTCACTGAAGCAAACAGTCCTGCCCAAAATCAGTGTGCTGGCTTCGCCGACGCGTCTGGTCATTGACCTGCTGAAAAATTACCAGAGCAAAAACGAATATGTGATCGCTCCCGGCTTGATATATCGGGAATTTACCACCGGCCGATCCGCCGGCCCGGTCAAAGCGCATCTGCTGGAAATCGACTTCAAAGCCGGCTATGCATTGCGACCGGTGCTTTCCAACGATTCGGTCGCCGGGATCGAGGCGCTGTCGGAAATGGCGTCGCGGACCAATTCGGTGGCCATGATCAATGGGCCATATTATATGCGTAACGGTGAAATTCTCGGCTTGATGAAGATTGATCGGACCCTGGTCAGCACTTCCGATACGCCGCGAACCAGTTTTGGTATATTGCCGGATGGCAAATTGATTTTCGATACGCCGATTTATTCGGGTCACGTGGAACTGCCTGATAAAACCAAGATCCCGATCGACGGCGTCAATCACGGTCGCGGCCAATCGGAACTGATTCTGTACAACGCCTACTACGCCTATTGGACGCTGACTGCCGGCGGCGGCCGCGAATATATCGTCCGCGACGGCAGGATTGTCGATATTCGCGACGACAATTCGGTGATTCCCGAAGGGGCGGTAGTCTTGTCCGTCAGCGGTAGGCAGGCTTGGCTGATGGAGGACCTAAAAATCGGCGATCCACTAAAAATCGTTCAGACGCTGGGGCCGGTTTGGGACAAAGTGATTCAGGCCGTAGGCGCCGGGCCCCGCCTGATAAAAAACGGGGAACCGTATGTGACGACGCTGGGCGAGGAATTTGGCAGTGATGTTGCTGGCGGTCGGGCGCCCCGCACGGCTCTCGGCATAACCCGGGAGGGAAAAGCACTGCTACTGGTGGTGGATGGACGCCGCAAGACCAGTGTGGGATTTACCCTGATTGAATTGGCTCAGTTCATGTTGGAGCAGGGGGCGGTGGAGGCAATGAATCTGGATGGTGGTGGGTCCAGCCAG
>JBGSKE010000296.1:0-2063 GCA_041741355.1 Negativicutes bacterium
GCCGCAGTCGAGAAGGAACGCGAGAGCACGCAAAATCGCTTCGTCGCGGGATTGCCCCGTGTCAGCGACGGGCAGTTGCTGTTTCTGCAAAATCTATTGGCGAAGGCCGAGGAGGATGCCCGTATAGCGATCATTCTCAACGGATCGCCGCTGTTTTCCGGTGATGCAGGCAGCGGGGAAAGCGAGGTCCGCCGCTATGTGATGCAAAACAACCTGCTGGAAGCCATCGTGGCCCTGCCGGACCAGATGTTTTATAACACAGGGATTTACTCCTACATCTGGATTCTGTCCAAAAACAAAGCAAAACGCCGCAACGCCAAGGTGCAATTGATCAATGCTGTCGATTTTTGGGAGCCGCAAAAACCCAAATCACTGGGCAACAAACGCAAGTTTATTTCGCCGGAGCACAGGGAAAAGATCGTGGCCATGTATCAGAACTTTGCTGAGGGCGAGCACTGCAAAATTTTTGATACGACAGATTTTGGCTATTACAAGGTGACGGTGGAGCGACCGCTGAAGGACGAGCAGGGCAAGCCGGTGCTGAAAAAGGGCGCCAAGCAGGCCGACCCGGCCCTGCGCGACACGGAGAACATTCCGCTGAAACGCGATATCGACGAGTATTTCCGGCAGGAAGTGCTGCCGTATGCTGCCGATGCCTGGATCGACCGGGAAAAAACCAAGCTCGGCTATGAAATTCCCTTTACCCGTTATTTTTACCAGTATACGCCGCCGCGCAAGTCGACCGATATTTTGGCCGAGATCGTCGGGATCGAAGGCGAAATCCGCGACACGCTGACTGCGCTGCTCGGACGAAACGGAAAGGCGTGATGACGATGCGGATGAAGGACAGCGGGATTGAGTGGATCGGCGAGATTCCGGCGGATTGGGATGTAAGGAAACTTTCATTGATATTCAAAACAATCGGTAGTGGGACAACACCGCCAACATCAAACCCCGAATATTTTGATGGTGACTTTTGCTGGATTAATACAGGGGATCTTAATGATGGCGAACTTTATTCGTGTGAAAAAACAATCACTCAAAAAGCATTACAAGACTGTTCCGCGTTGAAGCTTTTTCCGTCAAATTCTCTTATTATTGCTATGTATGGTGCAACTATTGGGAAATTGTGCATTACTCGGATGGTGTCCGCAACTAATCAAGCCTGTTGCGTTCTGAGCCAACCAATTGCTGCTGAAATAAAATATGTGTTTTACTGGCTGCTGTGTGGTCGTGAGCGCATAATATCTTTGGCCTTGGGTGGTGGACAACCCAATATTAGTCAAGACCTTGTAAGGTCCTTGCGATTGGCGATGCCTTCATTTGACATGCAGCAAAGAATCGCGGCCTACCTAGACTCTCGCTGCGCCGAGATCGATGCCGTCATCGCCGCCAAGCAACGCCAGAACGCTCTTTTGAAAGAGCAGCGTCAGTCGGTTATTTTTGAAGCCGTGACAAAGGGATTGGACCCGACGGTGACGTATAAAGACAGTGGAGTGGAGTGGATCGGCGTGATACCGGAGGGATGGGAAGCAAGGAAACTATCTTATGTATTCGCGATAATTGGTAGCGGGACAACACCAGCGACATCAAATCCGGAGTATTTTGATGGAGAGTACTGCTGGGTTAATACAGGCGACCTCAATGACGGAGAAATCGATTCATGTGAAAAAACTATTACTGGTACTGCGTTGCAAGATTACTCCGCGTTAAAGATTTACCCGCCCAATTCATTGATTATTGCAATGTATGGGGCTACCATTGGAAAATTGAGTATTACCAGAATGGAAGCGGCAACCAATCAGGCATGTTGCGTAATGAGTCAGCCAATCGACGCAGATGAAAATTATATCTTTTTTGCTCTGATGTGCAGTAAAAAACATATTATCTCTATGGCTGTTGGTGGCGGGCAACCTAATATAAGCCAAGAACTTGTTCGGTCATTAAGATTGCCACATCCTCCAATTATTGTTCAGCAGCAAATCTCCGACTACCTCGACACCCGCTGCGCCGAACTCGACCGTGTCGTATCCGCCAACAACGCAGTGATCGACAAACTCAAA
>JBGSKE010000297.1:0-1901 GCA_041741355.1 Negativicutes bacterium
GCCCTGGGCAATCTCCGGCTGGTACTGCGTGTAGGCGGTCAAGAACTCGGATCGTCCGATAATATGTCCCACAACACTGGGAATATAATGATCGTATGCACCAGCGCCCAAAAAGCACAGCGTTTGCTCAAAGTCGCGGTCCTTCATCGCCAACACCTGAAAGTGTTCTTTCAGCTCCATTTCCGATAAAGGAGGCGGCAATCGGAGCGGGTTTCTCAGTCGCACTGCCGGCGGAAGATCTGCAAACAAGGCTTCAACGTCATCGACGCCAATTGTTGCCAACATCTCGCTGCGATCCTGCTTTGTGTGCGGCAAATAACTCCAGCGGGTCACATCAGTGTCCCCCTTTCGCCACCTGCGCCGCATAGGCCGTATCATCCATCAAATCAGCGAGTTGGTTTTTGTCCGCCAATTCTATCACGGCGATCCATCCGTCGCCATATGGGTCCTGGTTGACTTTTTCCGGCGCATCGTTCAAGGCATCATTCACCTTCAGCACCTTGCCGCTAACGGGAGCAAAAATATCCGACACAGCTTTTACCGACTCTACGACCGAAAAGCGCTTGCCTAACACGACAGATGCACCGACCGCCGGCAACTCCACAAAGACAATGTCGCCCAACTGCGACTGGGCATAGTCAGAAATCCCCACTACTACTTTATTTTCTTCAACCCGGACCCATTCATGTTCTTTGGAATACTTCAAATTGTTAGGAATCTGCATTTTTCAAATCCTCCTTCGATAAAATGGTCTGGCAATAGTTTTCGCTGCAACCGATTTTTCCCTGATTTCAATCGCAATTTCTGTCCCAACCGGTCCAACGTCCCGATTGACCAAGGCCATGCCGAGATTGGCCCCTAGCGTGGGCGCAACCGATCCGGAAGTGACAACACCAACGACTTTCCCAGCGCAAAGCACGGGATAACCCGCCCGCGCCACCCCCCGCTCCGTCATCGAAAATCCAACTAACTTCCGGCCTTGGCCTGTTTCACGTTGTGCCAACAGCGCCGTTTTGCCATTGAAATCAGCCTTGTCAAAGGCGACAAATTTGGTTAGCCCGGCTTCGAGCGGCGAAATATCGACCGATAGTTCATGTCCGTATAACGGCATGGCCGCTTCAAAACGCAAAGTATCGCGGCAGCCCAACCCGGCAGGTTGAAGGCCAAACTCTTTGCCTGCTTCCAGTAATGCATTCCACAACTTGGGCACATCCGATGGCTGGCAATATAGTTCAAATCCGTCCTCGCCCGTATAGCCGGTACGAGACAATAACACCGACACACCGGCGACGCTCCACTGCGCCACAAACTCATAATAGCCCAATTCCGAAATTTCACCTGCGGAAACCTTGGCCAAAATCGCTGCTGCAGCCGGGCCTTGCAGAGCGACTTCCGCCGTTTCATCGGATTCATCAATCAATCTGATATCAAAACCTTCAGCATTCTGGCTCAGCCAGGCAAAATCCTTATCTTTATTGCCGGCATTGACAACTAACCAAAATTCGTCGCTCGTCAATCGATAAATCAAGATATCATCGACTGTCCCGCCATTCAGGTAACACATGGGAGAATAACGCACCTTGCCGGGCTGCAGGCTGGCTACATCATTCGTCACTATTTTTTGCATGTAAGCCTCAGCCTCTGGTCCGACCACTCTGATCTCACCCATATGAGATACATCAAATAACCCCGCTTGTTCACGCACCGCCCGGTGTTCTTCCAAAATTCCGGCATACTGGACCGGCAACAACCAACCATTGAAATCCACCATCCGGGCGCCTAGCGCCGCATGACTTTCATACAGCGCCGTCTTGCGCGGTTCACTCAACCCCAACAACTCCTTTTGTTAAAAATAGAAAAAGACAGGAAAAAAACACTTTTTCCTGTCTCTGTCTTGTCTA
>JBGSKE010000298.1:0-9420 GCA_041741355.1 Negativicutes bacterium
CCATAGATATAATTGGGATTGCCAACTCTTCTTGTCCGGTTATTTTCCTTAACATACAGGTTGCCGGGCTGATTGTTTGATGATCGGTCAAGCAATATGGTGGTATTGCCAAAAGCCCTTGAAAACATCCTGTCTGTTTCAGGAGGGGTCGTTGGCGTCGAGGTGTTGCCGGCTTTGGAACTGATAACCAATCCATTCGTTGCGTCAAAATCCGAAGTCCAACCAAACTCGTTAACCATAAATCGCCAAGTCAACGGAAAATACGTGACATCCCTAAATACCAACAGTGGATAAGTTTCGCTATTGTTGTAGATATCTTTCCCATTCACGCTGATGCGAAACTCTGGCAATTCAGCATTTTCCAGGTTGGAATTAAACGAACCCCGATTCGGGTTATAAGCTGTTTGTTCGCTGATTTTATTTACCTGAAGCCCCGTATCGTTGCTCCACTTCGTTTCCAGTCCCAAGAATCTGCTGTCATTGTAGGTCATCGGCACATAAGTGATGTCCTTGAAAACAATAATCGGATACTCTCTTTCGTTGTTGTCGATTCTGACATTATTCATCGTGATTTTAAACGTTGGCAAGCTCACACCGACATACTGTTTGGCAAACACACTGGGTAGTGTGAAATTGGCTGCGAGCATGATGCCAATCCCCAGCATTGTAATCTTTTTCAATACACTTGTCATAACTACACCTCATTTATATTTTTTCTGTAAATAGAAGAGGGCCATCGATCCGGTTTACAATGGCTAAAGCTATCCATTTTCATAATAGAGAAAATCAGCACTTAACACATTAGAACAATGGCATAATGTTTTATTGGATAGATCGGTAAAATTAAGCACGTTGGTGTATTTCTCATCGGGCAACTTTTGTGTCTCACTCCCAGAATACAAAAAACGGCACGAGCTATAAAAGCATGGTCGACCTCGTATGCTCAGCAGGTATTGCAGACTATAGGTTGTCTAGGGCAATGCAGTTACCGCTCAGATCGATAGGCAAGAGCACAATAATGCTTCTCGCGGAGCAGAAAAAAGTTTTATAAAATGCCATTTGTCGCTTCAATATAGGGCGTTTCATCAATTTCTTCCGCTTGACATGCTTTCTTGAAATCCGTATAATAAATGTCACGTGACACGCCGCTGTAGCTCAGTGGTAGAGCAGCGCATTCGTAATGCGCGGGTCGTAAGTTCAAATCTTATCAGCGGCTCCATTAAAATAAAGGCTTTCGGGTTTCGACTCGAAGGTCTTTTTTCTATTAAGTGCCAATAAAGTGCCTATAGCCCGAAAGTTTTAAAAACTATACTGTTAAAGTGGCGTCAATTCGGTCCCGGCTACACACCCTCGCCCATTGGTCTAACTGAACGGGATGACAGCGCCAGTGTTTGCCGATTTTAAAAGCGGGGAAGTCCTGAACTTGAACAAGCCCGTAAGCGGCCTTAATTGGGACATTTAAAAACGCAGCAATGCCCTCAATGTTCAATAGAGCATGAAAAGGCCCTGTAGTGTTCATAGTGTCGTTTACTTTGGTCATTCTGTTTGGTTACTTCTTTCTCACCAGAATAAAATAGGTCTTCGAGTGAAACGCCAAGAGGCCCGGAGGGAATAGACTCTCTCGCGGACCTCTTTTAATTTTGTATGCTTATCGTATGCTTAACTCTCGACTAATCCCGCAGCCTCATTAGCGAGTCTTTCGGCAAGCCTCTGGCCCTCATCAGGCTTCTCGGGTATCGGGGCGAATCTGGATCGGCTACACTAAACTGGACAACTTTCATAAGGTCATGACCTTGCATCGAATTGATGGACATGGAGAAATCCCTCTATAATAAAACGGGAGGGATGAAAAATGGAAGAACGGAAGAAATTTGACAAGGCCTTTAAAGAGCAGGTGACCCGAAGGATTATCGAAGGAACCACGACAACCACCAAAATGGCAGACGAACTGGGTGTGCATTACACGACGGTTCGAGATTGGGTCAGACAATATAAGCGGGACGGGGCGTGTGCTTTTCCTGGCAGCGGTCATCTCAAACCCGAGGACGATGAACTCAGGAAATTACGCCGCGAACTGGCGGACCTCAAGGAAGAAAATGAAATCCTAAAAAAGGCGGCGGCCTACTTCGCGAAAAATCAGAAATAAGGAAGTTCATATTTATCTATGAACACCGCTTCAGATTTCGGATTGCGAAGATGTGCAAGGCCTTTGAAGTATCTCGAAGCGGTTATTATGCTTTTGCCACCAGACCGGAAAGCAATCGGAGTCGAGAGAATCGGGAATTGCTGATAACGATCCGAAACATCCATCAAGCAAACCATAACATCTATGGTGCTCCCCAGATCACCAAGAACCTGCCGCCCCATCAACAAGCCAGCAGAGGTCGGGTTGCCCGCCTGATGCGTGCCAATGTGACCGATCCAAAGTTGCCAAGAAATTTAAGGCAACAACCAACTCAAAGCACAATTTTCCAGTAGCTGATAATATTTTGAATCGGGAATTCTCGGCAAAGGCTCCGAATGAGAAGTGGGTGTCAGATATCACGTATGTGGCGACGCAAGAGGGTTGGCTATACTTGGCAGGAGTCATGGATTTATTTGGTCGCAGGCTCGTAGGTTGGGCGATGGATCGCCAGATGAAAACCGAGCTGGTTTCAGCAGCGCTAAAGCAGGCAATAGGCAGAACTGGCGTCCAAAAAGGAGTACTGATCCATTCTGATCGCGGTGTGCAATATGCCAGCAAGGATTATCAGCAATTGCTTGGTCGTCACGGTTTCATCTGCAGCATGAGCAGAAAAGGCAATTGCTACGACAACGCCCCGATGGAATCGTTCTGGGGCAAGCTGAAAATGGAATGGCTTAACGATTGCACGTTCAAGACCAGAAACGAGGCTAAGCACGCCATCTTTGAATATATTGAGCTGTTTTATAACAGGCGCCGAACACACTCGACTAACGGATATATCCCGCCATTTCTGCTGAAGGAAGCCGGTTAGTACAGTTGCGCTAAAGTATCGTGTTTAGGGATTCTTGCTGTCCATATTTTTAAAGCAGGTTCAAAACATCGATAATATCTATAAGGGGGTAGTTATAAGCGAAAGCACAAAGCTAAAACAATAATTAATTAAGGAGGGATGTTTTTGCGTATGATAAACACAAAGAGAGGTAATAATGAGTATCAACGCAAAGCAATCACTATCATTTTCCGTAACATTGAAAGGGTCCGTTTCATGGAATCTATAATCTGGACCACGGGAAGTGTGGATGAAAACAACATTTGATCCACCAGACCCATCAACAGATCATTTGGGGCAAAAGGCTTATATGAGACAAGCTCTCAGTTTTTTAGTATTAAAACCCGAGAAATATATTCGCACGCAAGAACTGGTGGAGTATTATACAAATGGCAAAAGTTCATCCTTTTCTCTGAAAGGTGACTTTACAAAGATAGCTCCTGATACTGTGGGCGAAGTTATTTGGAATTTTTTGTTTAAATAACTTTTTGGTTGGCTGCTCATCTCGTTAACGGGGTGGGCGGCTTTTGTTCGTGAGGGTGGACTCCAATGCCGGTTTTACCTGCGCTTTGGCGGAGCATTAATCCTTCGGAGAGAGAGCTTCCTTTCCTTTTAATAATATAGTAATATATGTAAAGAAAACAAACTGGATGGAGGGTGTCATGAAGAAGTTACTGGTTGTTTTGGTGTTGTTGTTACTCTGTGGTACTGCGTATGCTGATCCGGGAGAGAACATAGCGGTTCTTGTGGTAACTGATCAAACGTTTAATCAAAATGCTGAGATGTTTACTGCTATTCAAAAAGCGACCTATGAAAAGTTTCCCAAGCAAAGGTATGATGTAAAAATTTATGGTCTTGATTCTTCCTCGGCAATATCAGAATTTATGGAGCGCTATAATAAAGATAACAAAATTGTCACGAAGGCTAATGCCGTTACGTATGGGAAAGACGTCAATGCGTCGAAGTTGCTTGTGCTCCGCATGATTCCCATTGATTCGATGCAATGGTATAACGGAATGGGTGGGAACTGGGTGCGATGCAGAGTCGAACTTGAGGTCAAGGGATTTGCTGTGACTGAAGACAAATATATTGCGGATAAAACCATTACAACGCAGAGCAAGGAGCACCCTAAGAAAGGGGTAGACCAGGTTCTTGCTGAATTGAAACTTTGGAGAATTCCAAGTGACCTGCAGTGAGATAAATAGGTGTAGTTGAAAACGCTATTTTGAAACCGTTGCTGAATCAAATCGCCGCTCACCTTCGGAGGGGCGGCTATTTAGTTCCCCAAACCCCAGTAAAATCAACCATTCGACCCAAATTCGACCTACTCTTGTATTTATCACTTTTCGTCACTATACGCCAGTTTATCAAAAACGCTGAAATGTGCCGGTTTTACTGCATTTATTAGCGGTCAGTATACATCGATAAACGCTTCCGAACGCATTCGTAATGCGCGGGTCGTAAGTTCAAATCTTATCAGCGGCTCCATTAAAATAAAGGCTTTCGGGTTTCGACTCGAAGGTCTTTTTTCTGTTAAGTGCCACTCCGGTCTCGACAGTACATCAGCGTCAGGAAAGAGGGCGGCTTTGATCGGCCAAGATTTTGTATTTGTGAATCTGAATTTAAAATTGCATACAAAATTCTAAAAACGTTGTAAAATACGAGTAGAAAGGTGCGATGAGAAGTTGCGCCAAAAATGAAAAACGGAGGGGAATCGAATGGCTACGAAAGCCCAAAAGTATTGCGATGAACTTTACAGGCGCGTTGTCGAACGCAATGCAAACGAGCCGGAGTTTCACCAAGCGGTGCAGGAAGTGTTGGAATCTTTGGTGTGTGTATTGGAAAAATATCCGGAGTATATGGAGTTGGGGATTGTCGAACGTCTAGTTGAGCCGGAGCGGCAGATCATCTTCCGCGTGCCTTGGACGGATGATGCAGGCAAAGTTCAGCTGAACCGCGGCTTCCGTATTCAGTTCAATAGCGCGATTGGTCCATATAAGGGCGGCATTCGATTTCACGCGTCGGTATACATCGGGATTATGAAGTTTCTCGGCTTTGAACAGGTGTTCAAAAACTCACTGACTGGGCTTCCAATCGGCGGCGCTAAGGGCGGTTCTGATTTTGATCCCAAAGGAAAATCGGATGCCGAAGTCATGCGGTTCTGTCAAAGCTTCATGACCGAACTATACCGGCATATCGGCCAGGATGTTGACGTGCCTGCCGGTGATATTGGCGTGGGCGGGCGTGAAGTCGGTTACATGTTCGGTCAATACAAACGGATTAAAAATGCCTATGAAGCGGGCGTGTTGACGGGAAAAGGCCTGTCATTCGGCGGCAGTTTGGCCAGGACGCAGGCGACCGGTTACGGCACGGTGTATTTTGCTGATGAAATGATCAAAGCCAAAGGGATGTCGTTTGCCGGCAAGACCGTATTGGTGTCCGGTTCCGGCAATGTTGCATTGTATGCGACGCAAAAGGTGCAGGAATTGGGCGGCAAGGTTGTGGCGATGAGTGATTCCAATGGCTACGTTTACGATCCGGACGGAATTTGCTTTGCCACGATGAAGCAGCTCAAAGAAGTTGAACGGGGCCGGATTGCCGAATATGTCAAGAAGCGCCCCGGTGCAAAATATCATAAAGGGTGTTCCGGCATCTGGACGATTCCCTGCGATATCGCGCTGCCCTGCGCAACGCAGAACGAAATCACCGAAAACGACGCCAAGATTCTTGTGAAAAATGGCTGTAAAGCTGTTGCTGAAGGCGCCAATATGCCGACGGACCTGGCTGGAACCAAAGTGTTCCTTGAAGCAGGTGTGTTGTTTGCACCGGGTAAAGCTTCCAATGCCGGCGGAGTGGCAACATCGGCTTTGGAAATGACACAGAACAGCATGCGACTCGCTTGGACCTTCGAGGAAGTCGACGCAAAACTCAAAAACATCATGGTCAATATCTATAAGAATGCCAGTAAAGCAGCTGAAGATTACGATCATAAGGACAATCTGGTGGTGGGCGCAAATATCGCCGGGTTTCTGAAAGTGGCTGAAGCAATGAAGGCGCAAGGCTTGGTATAATGAAGCCTGTGTAAAGGAAGGTGTGTTGCCGCCTATGGCATTGCCAGGGCGGCTTTTCTTTTGTTTGACTCAGTGTAGAAGGATTTGTCCCGCTTGTGTAGAACATATATTTTAACGATTAATCAAATAGAAATACAAATAAAACATAAAGGAGGAATCTGCGGTGAAATGGTTCCTAACAGGAATAGTCCTGCTGGGATTAGTATTTAATATTCAACTCTGTCAGGCGATGACGCCGGAAGAGTATATCGAGATTATTGCCCCGCACGCGCAGCAGGTGAAACGGCATGGTTTGTTCCCGTCAGTTGCCATTGCCCAAAGTTGCCGTGAAACTGGATTTGGTAAACATCTGGACGCAGTAGACATTTACGGTGAATCGGTGCGCAAATACAATAATGTCTTGGGGAAGAAATGGCGCAGCGGTAAATACTATGAGAAGTGGACGCCGGAAGGATCGGGCGCCGGGCGCCATATGATTATCGGTAAGTTTCAAGCCTACAAGTCCATCAAAGATTGTTTTGAGGATTACGCGCGCAATATAAATTCAAACCCTGCTTACAGAGACAAGGATACTTCCAATGTTTACGCTTTTATCTATTCGATAGCACCGCGTTATGCAACGGATAATCCTCATGCCTATTCTAACGGCGTGTTGCGGATTATCGAAAAATATAACTTGACCCGTTACGACTGAGTTGGTTGGACATCAATGGCGATGGGAGACCCCATCGCTTTGCTGTTTCTAAAATAAGAACAACTTCACAGGAGGGCTTGGCATGAACAGTCAGTATATGGTCGGCATGCCGATCGAACAGGTCTCGACCCCGGCTTTGGTGGTCGATATTGAAATCATGACCCGTAACATGGAAACGATGGCTAATTATCTTGCCAAAGCGAAGACGCAGCTGCGTCCGCACGCCAAAACACACAAAACACCAGCGATTGGCCATATGCAGATGCAAGCCGGTGCAGTTGGACTTTGCTGCGCAACGGTAGGCGAAGCAGAGGTGATGGTCTATGCAGGAATTCCTGAAGTGATGATCGCCAATGAAATCGTTGATCCGGTTTCGCTACGGCGGGCCGTGAACCTTGCCCGCCAGGCGCGCGTGTTGATGATTGTCGATGATTGTGAAAATGTAAAAAACCTGGCGACGGTAGCGCGGCAATACAATGTGGTTGTCGATGTGCTGGTCGATCTGGATGTCGGGCAGGGTCGCTGCGGAAGTCGGAGCTTGGAAAATTTGGAACAAGTGGCGCGTGAAGTGGTGAAACAAAAAGGTCTTAATCTCAAGGGCGTATTTGGTTATGAGGGCCATTTGCAGTTTTTGCCGGATCGTGAGGAGCGCAGTCGCAAGGGTCGCGAGGCCACCGGACTGCTGGTGCGGGCGGCAAAAGAACTGGCAGGAATCGGGCTGAACATGGAAATCGTCAGCGGCGCCGGAACCGGCACGTACGATATCGCGGCGGAATTTGCCGAGATGACGGAAATCCAGGCGGGTTCTTATATTTTTATGGATGGGACCTATCAAAAATTGGGCTTGCCGTTTCAACAGTCCTTAACCGTAATGGCCACGGTTGTAAGCCGGCCGACAGATGATCGGGCCGTTTTTGATGTTGGTATTAAGGGGATTTCGCCGGAACGGTTCAATCCATCTTTGCAGGGATTGACGGTCGGAACTGCCGAGGTCAAAAGCCTATCGGAAGAACATGCAGTCGCCAATATAGCCGGCGGATTTGATCCCAAACCAGGAGAAAAATATCATTTTGTTCCCAGCCATTGCTGTTCAACCGTCAACCTGTACGACTCGATGTTTGTTACCCGCAATGGGATTGTGGAAGCGATCTGGCCGGTTGCCGCCCGCCGGGCGTGAAGTAGGTGTCGGCTAAGATAGTCGGCGAAGCGAGGCATAAGATGGAACAAGGAAGCCTTGCGCTGGCAAGGGATTATGAAGAACAGGAGCGCTATCAGGAGGCGTTGACTGAATACGGCAAGGCGGTGCAAGCAAGTCCGAATGACGCTTTGCCGCTGCTCTGCCGCGGCGCTCTGCTTGCAGAGCTGGGCCAGTATGAAGCCGGTATAGCCGATTTTACGGCAGCGTTGGCAATCAATCCCTACGCTGGAAATGCCTATAATAATCGCGGCGACCTATATGCCAGTATTGGGAGGCATGACGCAGCTATCACGGACTTTACATTGGCTTTGTCTTTAGACAACGCAGACGTCGATTCTTATTACAATCGAGGTTTGTCCTGGGCAGAACTGGGTAATTTGCAAGAAGCATTGGCGGATCTCGATAGGGCGTTGGCGCTGGATCCACTTCATGGTGGCGCTTACAATAATCGCGGCTTGATTCAGGTTCAGCTCGGCGATTATCGGCGAGCAGTAGCAGATTTTAGCAAAGCGATTGAAGTGCGGACGGGGTTTGCCTGTTCCTATGACCATCGCGGCCTGGTTTATGAAAAGTTGGGCGATATTTCCCGGGCAATAGCCGATTACACGGCAGCAATTGCGATTGCACCACACAATGCCGATGCGCTATATCATCGCGGCGGCGCCTATTTGACTGTCGGAGAGCAGGCGAAAGCAACTGCGGATTTCCGGCTACTGCTCCAATTCAACGACGCCAAGCATCCGCTAGTCCGGTTGGCGCGTCAGCAGTTGCAGACATTGGGGCAATAAGTAGGGCTAGAGTCTTAATTTTGGCGGGGAGGAATCCGGGTGTACGGGCGGGATACAATTTATATCATTGGCATAGCGAAATCGCAGCAACATAATCCGATTACCCAGCAATACGGTCGCTTTCTGCTCGGCTTTGTTGTTAACAAGGACACGGGAATTATCGAATCTTGCGGTAGTACGGTGGTCATGAAGAGCACGTATGATTTTCTCGACGACCTGTTTCGTGGGCGCAATATCGATACGGAGGGTGAGTTAATTCGCAGCGAGTTGGAAAATCGCTATTTTGGTGCGTCGCAAAAAGCAATTATGGTCGCGTTTCGCGACGCGCAAAGACGATTCCGCTTGTTCAAAAAAGGCGTGCGCGGCGACGTGCTGACGCGACAGGATGAATTGAGCGCAAGTTCAAATTGACAGGTGTGCATTCGCATGCTACAATTCGTTACATAAATTAATTACGGCTGCTTTATTTGCATTACGCAGATGAAATCCGGCAACATAATCATCCTGCAATTCAAGGATGCTTCTGTTTGTCGGATTTTTTTATAAATATAGAGTACAGGAGGGCGAGAAATGAGCAGTATTGTGTTGCGGGGCGGAACGATTATCGATGGGTCAGGCAGTCCTGGTTACCGTGGCGATGTTTGGCTTGATGGCG
>JBGSKE010000299.1:0-19430 GCA_041741355.1 Negativicutes bacterium
GCAACGTCGCAAACTCCGGCAGATAGCTGAAAAATCGCTGAAAGAACTCTAGTCCCGGCGCTGGCGAGCCCAGTTGCTTCATTCGTCTGACGTATACTTCGTAGAAATCGGCCAAGCGGCTATGATCGAAAGATACAGCAAACCAGTCGTTTTTATAAGTCTTGCGGACATGGTTGCGACAGCCCGACGAAGCCTGCGCCAAGGTCTGCTCCTCGTCCGCCAGTAAAGGCAGAACAAAAGTATGATTATCCAAATTGACGCGCCATAACCTGCGATCAACATCCTGGTTTTTCAACCGGATTTCCAACTCTATCAAATCCAGCGTTTGTTGAGTCTGTGAAATCGCCGCCAGCATCTGTTGGGCGATTTCCGGCGTATCGGCACAGACATCGACCTGGTTGACAAACGGCAGAGAAACTCCCAGCCGCTGCAGTTTCAGGTTCCTGCCAACGACCAGTGGAAACAGGCCGCAAATTTTGCCTGTGTCGTCAACGAAAGCCTGGTAGCCGCATTGGTAGGGAAATGACTCCAGCAAAATTTGACGAAATCCGGTCGTATGAAAAACCGTACCCCGGCTTTGCGCCAGTTGGTCCCATTCCTGCTGCATCGAATCATGGTAGCGAACCCAGCGGTACATCGCCGCCCTACCCTTTCAGCCAGCAAATCACGCCGACCAAAATAAACCCGCAGCCCACCCATTTCAGCAGGCTGATCTGCTCGTTAAACACAAAAATCGATACCGCCAGCAACAAGATGTACTGGAAGCTGGCGACAAACGTGACATAACCCAGATCAAACACCGACAGGCAGTACACCCAAAGGACCGCCGCCACGGCATAAGAAAAGAAACCGGCGAGAACGCCGGGGGAAGTCATATACCCCAGGGCAATCGCCATCAATCCGCCGTCGAAATTGATTGTCCGGCTGCCGATCTTGAGCAGGGTGCTGGCCAGCACCGTCATCGATACACTGCCAAACAGCAGCAACAACTTCATCATTCTTCTGCTTTGGCCCTCTCTTTTTCCAGTTCTTCCACCCGCAACCGCAATAAGCCCATTTCCTGGCTAATTGCTTTGTGTTGCGCCTTCAAGCCCGAGATGCTGACACTCAGGTTAAGTAACAGCAAGTATGCAAATGCGATCAACAGGGCAAAAAAAGCCGATGGTGCGTAATCCACGCCAATCAGCGCCGAAAATCCTTCCAACAGGCCACGGAACACCGACATTACAAGGACAAATACGCCGATCAACAGCCAGACCAGGGAATATTTTTCTTTAATCAACCGCTCGCGGACCAAAAAGATCACCGAAAGCAGAATGATCAGGCTAAAGATGATCCCCAGCCACTGAATTTTATCAAACGATCCGACCGGCACTAGCATTTCACCGCCTTGCCCGTGCGCAAGAAAACAGGATGGTCAGGATGACTTTGACCATATAGTAGGGGCTTTTGATCGGAGTGATCGACGACCGTCCATTCTCGCGTTGCCGCATCGCCACACCGACTTCCGCAACCCGCAAACCATTTTTCTTCAACAACACGATCGCATCCGGTTCGGGATAGTCGCTGGAGTAAAACCGGGCCAATAGTTGCAGGCTTTTGCGGTTATACAAGCGAAACCCTGATGTGCCGTCTGTGATTTTGGTATTGACCAACGCACGGAATAAACAATAAAAAACCTTGATTCCCAACCGGCGACACCAAGTCGTCCGATAGGAATCCACATCCAAAAACCGAGATCCGATCACCATATCGCAGCGTTCCTGTTGCATTTTTTCAAACAGGGCGCCGACTTCTGATGGCACATGCTGCCCGTCGCCGTCAATTTGCACCACGTACTGGTAATCTTTGGTCAGCGCGTATTTAAACCCGGTCTGCATCGCACCACCGATCCCCAGATTGCAGGGAAGGTCGACTACGCAAACCCCGTCGAAAGTCCGAGCTATCGTTGCCGTATCATCATGCGAACAATCGTTGACAACCAGGATGCCGGCGCCAGGCAAACTGTTCCGAATCTCCCGCAATACTCCAACAATATTATTCTGTTCATTAAACGCCGGCACGACGATCAGCGTATCCGCTCTATCGTTATCCCGCTCTAGACCAGGCTTGTTTCGCAAGAATCTGACCTCCGCTGATTATTCTATCCAACCCGTATGCTGCCACTATGCCGATAAACGGCATCGCTGGAAAGCGATAGCGATACATGGAATCGATAAATAAGAAAATGCAAAATGCAAACACCGCCAGGATAATCCCCCATAACACAGCGGCGCGCCCGAATAGCCCTGCGCGAATAGCCGCCACCGTGCCTACCGCAAACAAAACCAGCGGCATAAGTTTGTACAAATAAAACAAATAATCAGCCAGAAATTTTAGCGGCGTCATCCAGGCCCAGACGCCGAGAAAAGCGATCATGCGGCGACCATACAAAACACTGACCGCATCCCAGTTGTTGCAAATAAAGCTCAAGCTCAGGCTATCCAGTATATCAATCGAATAATTGGGCCGAAAAAAATAGTCGTATGCGGTAGGAATATCATAAATCTGACCATTGGCGTACACATTATAAATGACCAGTTTCACATTATAACGCAGTGATTCGATGAATCCATCAAAAAGGTTTCCGGCATAGCCTGCGCCAAGAAGCAAAATAATCATTGCCGCCACGCCGGAGAGCACGTCGCGGTGTCGAAGCCAGACCCGCTGCAGGCGCTCATGACCTTGCCAAAAAAAAACGTGCAACAACATCACCGTCACCACTACAACGCCTGTCGGCCGGAAAAAAAACAGATACAACGATAAAACTGCAAATAAAACGACATCTTTCTTTCGCTGTGAATCGACGGCCTTGACCAATAGATAGACGCATAAAATCAGCAAACTAACAAAAAAACTGTCGGACAGTACATAAGTCGACCATAAAGTGATGTCCCAATTATACAGGTAAAACAACCCGGCAATCAGACCAGTCCGCTTGTTGAACAAAATTCGCCCGATCTGATAAACCAGGATAATCGCCAGACTCGCCACCAGCGCCTGCGTATAAATGATCGATACCGGCTCTTTGAACAGCGCCAGCAATCCCGCCAGCAACAAATTGTAACCCAGGTAAAGAATTTCATCAATGTTCATCTGGATCGAAAAATTTGTCAGCAGGCCTTGCGCATAGTTTATGTACCAGTCGCTGTCCTCCGAACGGGGCAGGCCCCTGCCGCTCAGTACCAACCATACCGGATGACTGAGCGTCCGATACAGGGAAAGCACGACCAGCGGCACAATCGGCAGATGCTCCCACGACCAGAGTTTTTGAATATAATGGCGCACCAGGCAGTCTCGCTCCCCATCTTCACTGTGCTTAATTACTTTACTTATATTACTACAGAAAATCATCGCTTAACAGAGGCAAGCGGGCAAAACAAGCGGAAAAGTTCACAGTTTTGTCACAAATTCGCCATCTTTCTGTAATTATTCAGCCCTATAATAAATTACAAGGCCGAGTCAACAACCCTGACACTCCCCGCCAACAAACATCGAACTGGAGGAATGACGGTTGAAAGCGAATACGCCCAGGAGAATCGTTTGTTCAGTACTGATCAGCCTGCTGCAATTGGGCGGCAGTACCTACATCGCGGAAGCTGCTTCCCGTGATGACCATCGCAGAAGTTACCAGGAATCGCGTGATACTCGCGACAGTTTTGATCGTCGACAGCATGAACGGGAGTGGCAAAAAAAACGCGACTTGCAGGAAAAGGATCTTGCCCATTGGCGGCATCAGTCCGATCAGCGGCACGAGCAAGCCCTGCGGCGCCACGAACGAGAGAACGAGCGGGAGTGGCGGCATCGCCAGTGGCTGGAAGAGCAACGCCTGCAACATCAACGGGAAGAAATGCGCCGCCGCCAGTGGTGGGAAACCCAACGGCACGAGCAAGCAATGCGTCGACTATCGCACGAAAACGAGCGGGAATGGCGACATCGCCAATGGCTTGAACAACAACGGCACGAACATGAGATGCGGCAGATCGAGATCGCTGTCCTGTCATTACTGTTGCTCACGCGCTAGTTCAGCAACACACACCATATTCTATTGAACTGAAACAAATGAAAAAGCGGCAAATTCGCCGCTTTTTCATTTGTTTCTCACTTATTTCTTTTCCTACACTCCTGCGTAAGCATTGAAACCGCCGTCGACCGGCACAACAATGCCGCTAACAAAACCGGAGGCCTTTTCGTCGGCTAACCAAAGCAAGGGCCCCAGCAGTTCCTCCGGTTGGCCAAACCGCCGCATTGGCGTGTGGGCAACAATCTTGGCTGCACGCGGTGTGAATGATCCGTCCGGGTTCGTCAGCAGAGTGCGGTTCTGTTCGGTAAGGAAAAATCCCGGTGCTATTGCATTGACGCGGATACCGGCATCTGCCAGATGAATCGCCAGCCATTCGGTGAAATTGTTGACAGCCGCTTTGGCCGCGCTGTAAGCACCAACTTTGGTCAACGGGTGATATGCGCTCATCGAGGAAATATTGATTACGGTGGCGCCAGATCGGCCAATCATCTGTTGGGCAAACACCTGGGTCGGAATGAAGGTCCCCATGAAGTTCAACTGGAACACGGCGTTGAACCCTTCCACCTTCATATCGAAGAAGGTTCCCTGCAGCGGGTTTTCATCAGCCGGCTGATAAATTTCCTTGGCCGACACCGCCGAAGGGTGATTGCCGCCAGCGGCGTTGATCAGGATGTCGCACGGTCCCAGCTTCTCCACGACGACTGCAGCGGCTTTTTCCACCGCCGTTTTGTCCAATACATCGCAGGGAACAGCCAGTGCAATTCCGCCAGCCGCCTGGATCGCGTCCACCACCGCCTGTGCTTTTTCCACCGTCCGGTTCATAATTGCCACTTTCGCCCCGGCCCGGGCCAGTTCCTTGGCAAACGCGCTGCCAAGAACCCCGCCGCCGCCGGTGACCACTGCTACTTTTCCCGCTAATACTCCACTCATTTCAGTCACGCTCCCTATTTTTCACTTGATCAAGTCTTATTCATTTGTACTGACAATCCGGTTGCGTCCGCTGCGTTTTGCCGCATACATCCGGCTGTCTGCAGCCACCATTATGCTTTCAGCATCCTGGCCGTCCATCGGAAACACCGCGATGCCGATGCTGGTTCCCACTACCGTCGTCTGTTCATCCAGACAGATAGGTTGGCGAATATCGGCTAGGATACAGCCGGCAATCGTTTGCGCCACCGACGTCAAGTCATCGTTGGCTTCTTGCAACAGGACAGTAAACTCATCACCACCCATACGAAAACAGTCGCCGTGGTCTCCCACGCAATGGAGCAAACGCTCAGCGGTCACCCGCAAAACCTGATCACCGGCTTCATGGCCTAGGCTATCATTCACCTGCTTAAATCCATCGAGATCCAGATAAATCAGCGCGAACTGCTCTGTCAGCGGCTTCGCTTCGGCGATGGCAATGGATAATTTTTCGTGAAAAAACCGTCGGTTGGGCAGACCAGTCAACAAATCGTGCAACGCCTGGTGTTGGATTTTCTGTTCATAGAGGTAGCGCTCGCTCAAATCACGGAACATTGCCGTATACATCAGGATATTGCCCTGCGGATCGCGAATCGACGAAATCGCCAGCCACTCCGGGTAAATTTCTCCATTTTTGCGCCGGTTCCATATCTCGCCGTTCCACTGCCCTTCGTTTGCAAGTTTTTCCCACATTTGGCGATAGAATTCTTCGTCATGGCGTCCAGAGTTGAGAACCCGCGGTGTCATGCCGAACAGTTCCTCCGCCGCATAGCCGGTAATCTGGATAAATGCCGGGTTCACATACTGAATGATCCCCTGATTGTCTGTGACAATAATGCCATCAAGCGCCGTGGCAAAGATTTGTTCCGACAGCCGCAGCCGGTTCAATACTTTTTCCTGCATCGCAGTTTCCCGCAAGGTCACCACGGAGTATAGGTTGTCGACGCGACGCAGTTCCAGTGTTATTTTCTCCATCATGAAGCTATGACCATCCAGCGATTGGCAACGCATCCAATAATCCGCCTCTGCTTCCGCAGCAAACAAAAAAGATTTTTCGAACAACTGCTCCTCCTGCAGTAATCCGAGTTGGTCGCGTTGATATCCGAATAAATGAAAAAATGCATCGTTCGCTTCCTCGATTACTCCATCTGACAACCGAACCAGATATTGTGGCTGCTGGGACCGACTGGTCCGCAAATTCAGTTCCAATCCTTTCATCAAACGCTCCTTTCCGAAGGCCGGCTGCGGATGTTGTGGTTCCAGGCCAGTTCCTGCGCCACAATCAGTTGCTCCAGATCAGCCGTTTCATTAGCGCTGGCAGCCCACTCCATACTGGGGAGGATTTTTTGCGCCATCCGGTCCAGTTGGCTCAGAAAACCAGTAATGCCCTGTACATAGATATTTTTGCGAAACAAGAAGTTCACGAAATAGTTCTCTGCCAGCCAACTGGCCGGCCCGCCTTGCATTAATGCCTGCCTGTCTGCCGCAACGTCAATTGCGGCATAGTTCGCCTGAAACAGTCGGTTCAACAACTGGCCAAACTCCGCTGGGTTCTGCCATTCATGGATCTGGCGCAAACTACTGCGGACCAGGTCCAGCCTCTCGGTCAGCGATAACTGCCGCGTCTGCAACATACCAAGCAGATGCCCTTCCAGTTCAAAATAGTAGCGCAAGATACTGCTCGGCGCTTGCTGACTTGGGTAAACATGACGAACAAAATCGACCGGCAACATTGCAATCGGTGAAGTTGCCGCGCGCACAATCTGCAGCGGCGCTTCCCGCAACGCCAGTTTTACGGCTGCCGGACAACTGAAGCTCAGCGACAGTTCGATGCCCCGTTCCGTATCCATCGGATAGCGAGGAAACCACTGACAAACAGAATCGAGGTGTTGATGCCCTGCTACTTGCTGCAACCGACACAATTTTTCCGCCGTCAGAAACCAACAGCCGCCACTAGGCCGTTTGGCAATCCGGGCGTATTCTCCCAGTTCTGCCGCACTGGTCAGCGGAATGAACGCTTGGCTAAACTCATCCGTCTGCCCCGCCTGATCGAACAGCTGCCGATTTTTCCGATAGCCCGCTTCATCGACCGTTACCAGCCAGTCGTTGTTGCAGCAGACGCCACACTGCTGGCAGGCAAAATCAGCCACAATATCCAGATAAACAAACATATCGCTCAACGCGGCTGGTTCCATTGATTCCACTGCTGCCACCAGCGGATCAGTTCATCCATCGGCATCGGTCGGGCCAAGTGATACCCCTGCACCTCATCGCAATGGCGGGCCCTCAGCGCGTTGAGTTTCGCCGCCGTTTCCACCCCTTCGGCGATAACTCGCAGGTTCAGGTTGCCAGCAAGCCGAATAATCGTGTCGACGATCGCCATATTCGTCTGCGAAGCAAGCATCGCCCGTACAAACGACTGGTCGATTTTCAGCTTGTCCAGAGGAAAGCGGCTCAAATATCCTAGGCTGGAATAACCGGTGCCAAAATCATCGATCGACAGTTTGCAGCCGATCGCCTTCAGTTTGTGCATAATATCAAGCGTGGCCGGCACATTGCGCATCATAATTCCCTCGGTAACTTCAATCTCCAGGAACGCTTCCATGCCATAGCGCTTGACCCGTCGCGATATTTTTTCCAGAAAAGTTGCTTCATAAAACTGGACGGCTGAAATATTGACTGCCATTGTAACAGGCGGCAATCCTGCTTTATCCAGCTTCTGCCACTGCCGGCAGGCCTCGGCCAGAATCCAGTCGCCGAGCGGCACGATCAGTCCACTTTCCTCGGCCATCGGAATGAACCGGCTCGGCGGGATCATTCCCTCCTCCGGCTGATTCCAGCGCACCAGCGCTTCGATACCGATCACCCGGTTCGTCCGCAAATCTACCTGTGGCTGAAAATGCAGCAACAGTTCCTTACGCTCCAAGGCCTTGCGCAGCAAAGTCTCTATCCGTAGCCGTTCCGAAACCATCGCGTTCAGTTCCGGGGTAAAAAACAAATACCGGTTGCGCCCCGTCTCTTTGGCGTAATTCATCGCCACGTCTGCGTTTTTGATCAATGTGTCGCGATCCCTGCCATCACCGGGGAAAACACTAATACCGATGCTGGCAGTCAGGTTAAATTCCATTTCACCAATATACATTGTTTGACGAAGATCTGCAACGATCCTTTCCACCTGCGGGATGATCGCAGCGATTTCGGCCACGTTAGGCAAAACGACGACAAATTCATCGCCGCCCGGCCGGCTAAGTACGCCGTCATCGCCTATGCAATCCTGCAGACGCTGCGCCAGTTGCTGCAGCAGCATATCTCCCATCGAGTGCCCCAATGAGTCGTTGACTACCTTGAATCGGTCGATATCGATCGACAGCACGATTACTTGGCGATTCTGACGGCGAGCGCGCAACAGGAAACGATCAAGTTGCTCCGTCAGCAGGGTACGGTTGGGCAACCCGGTCAACGCATCGTGGTGCACCAGATAACGAATTCGTTCCTCAGCTGCCTTGCGTTCGCTGATATCGGCAAAGGTCGCAATGTAGTGAGTTGTTTCGCTCTGTTCATTTTTTATCCGGGTGATGGTCAGGCCAATCGGATATTCGCTGCCATCCTTGCGCCGGTCCCAGATTTCACCCTGCCAGGTACCGGCCGTATTCAACGCGGCCCAAAATGCCTCGTAAAAGATTTGGTCATGCCGGCTGGACTGCAATACCGCCGGGCTTTTGCCGATGATTTCTTCCTGCTGGTAGCCAGTCATTCGGGTAAAAGCGTCATTGACAGCCAGAATTTTCGGCGCCGCATCAGTTACGAACATCGCCTCGCCGCTGTTACGAAACAGCCCATCCCATATCTGCAACTGCTGTTCGACTTTTTTACGTTGATAATAGTTGCCCAGCTGGATACCGACGCTGTCGAACAGCGCGATCATACCATGATCCGGCGGCTGAATACGCTGGCTGAAGAACGCCATCGAACCGACTACAACATTACCGACAAACAGGGGGAACCCGAACGCAGCATGGAGTCCTATCGCCGCTGCCGCGTAGCGACGAGCAAAATGTGAAGGTTTGGTAACATCCTCAATCCAAGTTGGTTTGGCTTCTGCCCAGATAAGGCCGGGCATCCCTTCGCCTTTGGCAAAGCTGATTTTGCGACTCAACTCTTCAAAAGAGGCAAATCGAACCGGATCATTATCCCAACAGGAGTGCCAGACCATCGCATCCTTCAGGTTGTCCACCATCCAGACTTCACCGAAATCCCAGCCAAAACGCTCGCATACAGTTTGGATAAAGCGATTGACCGCTTCGCCGAACGAACCGCTTTCACCGAGAATTCGCGACAGATCCTGATGCATCTCCAGACGAAACTGGGTCCGTTTCTGTTCAGTAATATCCTGGCCAAAACTAAGCGACCCACTGATATTGCCGCTATCATCGCGGAGCAGGTGGTTGCTCCACAGAATCCGCAACCGCTGCCCGTCCGTACTGATCGCGTCTACGTCGGCCACCTGGGCAAACGGTTCAATTTCGCCGGCCATAATCGCGCCAAAGCGCTCCACCATTAAGGACAATTGTTCTGGCGCAACCGTCAGCTCCAGCCACGATATGCCTTCCAGCGTCTCGCCAAGCTTGCCGAACACCTGCTCGACCCGGCGGTTGGCGTAAGTCACTCTGCCGTTCGTGTCCAGCGCCACAATGAATAGCGTATCATCATTCCACAATTGCTTCATGTAGTATTGCAAATTTGCCGATTCCATCGCACTATCCAACCCCTTTGGCCTTCATTCGGATTCTCATCGCCGGTCTGCCGGCGGTTTGACCAGCGTCCAGCTATCCACCAATTCGCCGTTCTGGCCAAACACGCCAACCTGCAGTGCATCGCCATTCACTGTCACCGACAAAAACATCGGCTGCTCAGTCGGGTTGATGAACACCTTGTTCCAGGGTTTGGCCGTTACCGTGCCGTAAGTTTTGGTGCCGGTCCGACCGGTTGCCACATGCACCGTTCCGCGCTGCGGCGACAGAATGGGTTCACCGGCGTAAAACGGACCCGAGCGAGCGTAGACATGGTCGTGCGCGGTAAACACAGTATCAACTTGATAGCGGTCAAACGCCGGTTCAAATGCCTGACGAAGATTTTCATGGATTCCGTCCGGTTTATTGCCGTAGATCGGCCGATGGATAAAAATCAGCTTCCAGCGCTTGTTTGTCGCGGCCAGATCCGCTTCCAGCCACTGTCGCTGCTGTTCCAGCAGGTCGGGAATCAGGCGGGCCTGTTCGCCGGACTGGCTGTCCAACATTATCAGATGTACATCGCCGTAGTCAAAGGAGTAGACTTGACCGGCCAGGCCGGGCGGACCATTTCGCGGCAATGAAAACTGTGCGGTGAAGTATTCTGGCCGAGAAAACCGGCGATCCGGCGTATAACATTCATGATTGCCTGTCAGCGGCATCACCGGCAGCTTTTCCAGCACTCCGGCCGCCGCCGCGAACCAGGCTTCCCACTGGGCATAATCTTGCCCAACATCAACCAAATCGCCCATGCTGACGAAGAACGCCGCGTCCGGGTTGTTTTGCGCCGCTTGCTGCAGCGTTGCGCGCCATACACCGTAATCCAGACTCTGTGAATCACCCATAATCAAAAATTTGAACGATTCGTTGGCGGCTTCGGTGCGAAACTGGTGCAAGTCGCTCCAGGTCTCGCCGTTGCCCACCTGATAGTAATAGGCGGTGCCCGGAGTCAATCCGGTCAGTTTGACTGTATGAAGGTTGACAGCTCCGGTGTTTGTCAGCCAGCTACGGGACAATGCCCGTAACGTCGTGTACTTGGCCGACTGCCGCGCATCTGCTGGCGACAGCCGTAGCTGCCCCTCAGCAGTTCCGCTGGCGGTCCGCCAGGTAATTGTCTGCGTTGTCTGAGGGTTATCGTTCCAGGTCAGCGTAATATGATCAGGTGCATTTCCCGCCGCAGCGCCGGTCGGAACCGTCGCCAGCAGCAGCAGCAGCAGCAGAACTCCGGTCAGACCGCTCATCGTGTTTAACCGCGGCACGATCCGCATCATCAGGCAAAACCTCCATCGCTGGTTAGTACGCCGGCCAAAAAGTGGCCGGGCGAATTTTCCGCGTTACCCAACGTCGGTCCGTTCGCCGGCCATCTTTCAAAATCGCTCCATTGTTCCGTTAAACTTTGGTCACTACCACGATGCCGCTTTCAGTCACTGTGTAGCCGCGCGCGCGGTCAGCGACATGGTCATAGCCGATTTCCGTGCCTTCGGGAATCCGCAGGTCTTCATCAATAATTGCCCGTCTAATTTTAACATTCCTTCCGGTTTCGACATTGTCGAATAGGATCGAGTCCTCAATCAGGCTGTAGCTGTTGATTTTGCAGCGCGGTCCAATGATCGAACGACGGACTGTGCTGCCGCTGGTGATGCAACCGCCGCATACATACGAGCTTATATTTTCGCCACGCCGACCGTCTTCGTCGAACACAGTCTTGGCCGGCGGCAAGTTGCCCTGATTGGTCAGGATCGGCCAACGATAATTGTACAGGTTCAACTGCGGTGCGACATTGACCAGGTCCATGTTAGCGTCATAATAAGACTCAATCGTACCGACATCTTTCCAATAACCGCGTTCTTCGGGTTTCATGCCGGGAATCATGTTATCACCGAAGTTGTAGGTAAATACCCGGTCGCCCTTTTCCAGCATCATCGGAATGATATGCTTGCCGAAGTCGAGGTCGTCATGTTTTTTCTTGCCTTCCTTGAGGACTTCTATCAACTTGCGGGTCGAAAAAATATAATTGCCCATTGAGGCAAAACAGGTTTCCCGCTCGGGAATTCGTTGCGGCTTTGCTGGCTTTTCGGCAAAAGAAGTCACGCGAAAATCTTCATCCACGGCAAAAATGCCGAATCGAGTCGCGTCCTCGACTGATACCTCTAGTGCCGCCACCGTGATATCGGCCCGGTTCATGATATGATAACCGATCATCTGGCTGACATCCATCTTATAGATGTGGTCGCCGCCAAAAATCGCGATATAGTCGGCATCAGTCGCTTCGACAAAGTGCAGGAACTGGTAGATCGCGTCGGCAGTCCCCTTGAACCATTCTTCGCTGTCACTGTTCGTTTCCGGCGAAATCGTGTCAAAAAACTCTCCATGGCCGATCAACCGCGACCAGAATTCCTTGATGTGTTTGTTGAGTGGATAGGCTCGATACTGAGTCAGCACATATACTTTCTTAATCCCGGAATTGAAAAGATTACTCAGGACGAAATCGATGATCTTGTATTTACCGCCGAAAGCAACACAGGGTTTGGGGCGATTCGTGGTGATTTGCCCCAGCCGTTCGCCTTTGCCACCGGCCAGGACCATTGCAATGGTGTTCCGGGTCACGTTGCCCAACGAAAACATCTCTTTCTTCCCCTTCCTCATATTGGCGTTTTCGACATTTTTCTTCTGATAGTATTTATTTGACTTTCACGGAATAATTCCTTTTTTTCCGCTCCTCTTTTGCCTGCAGGAATCCGCCGCACTTTATGGAATTTAATCATTACTGCAACGATACATTTAATAAATTATTCTTCGCCGAGAACGATTCAGATTCCTGCCATGCAATAAACAAATCCGGGGGGTGTTGGAGTTGATGTCGCCCTTCCATCAGGCAGGCGCCCAAATAAGCCAGGCGAGTTTGCATTTTTTTCACCAGATTCTCGATCAGGCTCGCGATATCGTGCTGGTGGTCCAAGCTGACGGGAAGATGCTATATGCCAATCAGGCCGCAGTCAATGCCTACGGCTATTCTATCGACGAGTTGCTGCAAATGACGGCTCGCGATTTGCGAAGCGAAGATACCGAACAATCGTTCAGTCAACAACTCAAAGCCGCTCTCTCCTCCGGCGCCTTGTTTCGCACCTGTCACCGACGCAAAAACGGCGAAGTTTTCCCCGTTGAAGTCAGCGCCAAAAGGCTGGCTTTTCCGGACATTATTGCCGGTATCAGCATTATCCGCGACATCACCGAAATCGTCGCCATCGAGCAGGTCCTGATCGACAGCGACCAAAAGCAACAGTCGCTGAATGAAGAATTAATCGCAGCCAACGTGGAGCTGACCGCACTCAATGAAGAGCTGATGGCATCTGAAGAAGAACTACGGTCACAGTTTGGTTTGTTGCAAGAAAAAGAGTTCCAGATCAGCCGTCAAAATGCTTTGCTGTCATCATTGCACGAAGCGGCGCTCGGTCTGATGAGCGGCCACGACACTCGCGAACTGCTGTCAACAATCGTAACCGGCGCTTCGCAGCTGATCGGCACCGATCATGGCTTCATCTACCAGCTAGACCAAGCTCGCCAGCGTTTCTGCAGAACTCACGGCATCGGTATTTACCAACGCGATATCGGTCGGGAAATCGACGCGGACCAGGGAATCGTCGGCCAAGTCCGACGAACCGGTCAGTCAGTTATCGTAGACGACTATGCTGAGTGGCTCCGGCACAACCCGCAATCGACTCCGTTCTCAGAAATCCGGGCAGTTATGCAAATTCCGCTGAAAAACGGCGACGAAGTTCTAGGCACGATCGGTGTTGCCTATTGCGAACCGAACAGAACCTTCGGCGCGGCTGAGATCGATGTTTTGGGTCGGTTTGCCGATCTGGCCTCAATTGCCTTAACCAATTCTTTACTGATGGATTCTTATCAAAAAGAGCTGCGGGAGCGGCAACTAGCCGAGGCTTCGCTGGCAAAGTCGCAAGCCTCACTGCCAGCCATGGCCAGTGCGATTCCCGATCTGATGTTTCTGTTCGGGCGGGACGGAACCATCCTTGACTATAAATCGGGACCTGATCCGTTGCTGGTAACACCAGAGCGGTTCCTCGGCCGCAACATAGCCGAAGTTTTTCCGCCGCAGTTGTTGGAATTGACACTGCAAAATCTGCAACGAACACTGGAAAGCAAAGCGATTCAAATTTTTGAATATCAAATCACCGTCGGTGAAAAGTCTGATTTTTATGAGGCGAGGCTGTCCCCCAGCGGCGACGATGAAGTGCTGGCCATCTGCCGTAACGTCACTGAGCGGACCTTGATGGAAAGTCAACTAAAACACCTCAGTCTGCACGATTCCCTGACTGGTCTATATAACCGGGCTTTTTTTGAAGAAGAGATGCGGCGGTTGGAGAAACAACGTGACGGCTTTGCCAGCCTGCTCATCTGCGATGTGGACGGACTAAAAATCGTCAACGACTCGCTGGGTCACAACGCTGGCGATGCGATCCTGAAAAACGTCGCAGAAATCCTGAAACAGTCGTTCCGCGCCGGCGACGTAATCGCCCGGATTGGCGGCGATGAATTTGTAGTACTGCTCAACACCAACTCGATCAAAATATTTGAAAACGCCTGCAGGCAAATCAAACATCACATCGCTGCTTACAACACCAAAAATCCCATGCCGATCAGCCTATCAATCGGCTTTGCGCTGTCGCGCCATTCGCCTCCGGACATGAATGCGCTATTCAAAGAAGCCGACAATAATATGTACCGGGAAAAACTGCACCAAAAGCTCAGCGCCCGTAGCGCGATCGTCAAGGGTTTGATCAAGGCGCTGGAAGCCCGCGACTTTATCACCGAAGGACATGGCGACCGGCTGCAGTCGATGGTGGAGGCCTTTGCACGCAAATTAGGTCTACCAGAACGCAATCTGGCAGACCTACGGTTGTTCGCCCACTTCCACGATATCGGCAAAGTCGGCATTCCTGACAGTATCCTGTTCAAGCCCGGCGCATTAGATGCCGAAGAATGGAAAATCATGAAGCAACACTGCGAAATCGGTCACCGCATCGCCATGTCCACGCCCGACCTGACACCGATCGCCAACTGGATCCTCAAGCATCAGGAATGGTGGAACGGCAAAGGGTATCCGCTGGGCCTAAAAAAGGAAGCAATTCCCTTGGAATGCCGGATTTTATCGATCACCGACGCCTTTGACGCGATGACCAACGACCGCCCCTATCGCAAGGCATTTCCACCCCCAGTCGCCCTAGCCGAACTGCGCCGTTGCGCCGGCAGTCAATTTGATCCGGCGCTGGTCGAGCAATTCGCTGAATTGATTGAACGCCAAAACGGACACTAGCCCGCGTCAAACAACGTCAACGTTTGCGCGAGGCCCACAGTCCGCTGCCAACGATTAGCACCCCGCCGATGATGTGTGCCTGGCCGATCGGTTCGCCGAGTGTCAATGCGCCCAGCAACGCACCATACAGAGGCAATGTATTGTAAAACACCATAGCGCCGCCGGCCCCCAGACGGGACACTCCCTGATTCCATGCATAAAATCCAATCGCGGCCGGACCAATACCGAGGTAGGTCACAACAGCCAGCAGCTTGAAACTTAACGTAATCGGCGCAGTATAAATTTCCCATATAGCCAAACCCCATAACACGGGAAGTCCCAGAAAGATCGACCAGGCGGTGGCAGCGATGGCGGGAATCAGCCGCGTCACCCGACTGGACAGCACAGAATAGATCCCCCAGGTGGCAACCGCGATCAGGACCAAAATGTCGCCCAAATTATATTGCGCCTGCTGCCAAAAAGTCAGGGACCCGCCGGAAATCAGATACAGCACTCCCAATAATGCCCCAATGCCGCCACCAATCTGGCGCCCGGTCATCGGTTCCCTGATCAGTATCGCCGCCAGCAATCCTGTCAATAACGGTCCCGTGCCGTTGATGATGGTTCCGTTGATCGCGGTTGTGTAGTGCAACCCCAGATAAAGCAACGGGGAGAACAGCAGCACGCCGGCCAGCGCCATCCCCGCCAGCAGCCGCAGCACATGACCGGAAGGCCGTTGTAATTTCGGCGTCTGTTGTAACAAGATGATAAAAAACAGGGCGGCGATCGTAAACCGCGCGGCCGAAAGCGTGATCGGGCCGATATCATCGCGGACCATCCGGCCAATAACCATGTTGGAAGCCCACACCAACGTCGCCAGATTCACATATCCGATCCCTGCCAGACGCCTGATTCTTTCTTTGTCCATCATTCCTGCTCCATTTCTGTCTGTTCTTCCGTTTTGCGATTCACCGAATTCTATAAGCGACCATAAGTTAGCAAGGGGAGTGTTGATGCAACACTCCCCTGTTTAGCTATGGCACCTATTCACATTATAACGCAGCAAATTAACCGGCGGCTATTAGGCTTTAATAAAATTCGTCGACCGAGTTGAAGTTGCCGGCGGCGCCGGTGCTAAATTTCGGTCGCTAATTTTCAGGGCATCTTCCGGTCGCATCCAGGGCAACCCTTGAATCGCACTTGTTTCTTCGTGCGTCAACACACCGTTATAGGTCGTCAGGCTTCGCCGGATGTATCCATCCGTAACACAGGCCTCAGCCAAACCGTTATTCATGATGTTTAAGAACATGGGAAGCGCTTCAGCCGCAATAACTACCGAAGTGGAGTGCGCGACTGCGCTGGGGATATTGCTGACGCAAAAATGCACAACGCCGTTCACGACATAACGGGGATCATCATGAGAAGTCTCATGACTTGACTCAATGGCGCCCGGGTCATCATTGCTGACGTCAACCAGCACGGACCCTTTTTCCATCAGCTTCAACATTTCTTTCGTGATTAAAAAATCTTTTCTTTCCTTGGGCCAGCGCACACAGTTAATCACCATATCCGTCGTTGGCAAAAGTTGTTGAATTGACTCTTTTGTACAATAGATCGTATTGATATCGTTACCATAGGTTCTTCTGATGTCTTGCATAATGCCCAGGTTAACATCCATCAAGGTAATCGACGCGCCCAAATCATGAAGGATTTCCAGCGCTCCTCTGCCGACAATGCCGCCACCCAAAATCAAAACATTCATCCCCGGCGCACCGGCAAAACCGCTGACAAACTTTCCTTTGCCGCCGTTGGTAGTCAACATGGACTCCAAACCGAACAATGCGCCCTGCTTGCCTGCCGCTTCGCAGTTGGGGGAACCGTTGCGATGGCTGTCTTCAGCGGTAATCGCAGTTACTTTATGTTTAAGCAGCGCCTGCACTTCTTCCGGGTGCGCCGCCGGATGAATACAACAGTACACAATCTGGCCTTCTCTGAGCAGTTCATATTCTGCCGGTTCAATTTCTTTTACTTTAACGACAAAATCGCACTTGGCATAAATTTCTTTCGCCGTATTACAAAACTCAGCGCCGGCTTTTACATAGGCTTCATCGGGAAAACCGGCCGCCAGGCCGCTATCACTTTGCACATAAACTTTGTGCCCATTTTCGATGATTGTCGACACTTCAAGCGGGGTCAACATCACTCGGTTTTCGCCATGCTTAATGTCTTTTAAAATCCCTAAAATCATTTTACAGCCTCCTACTTGCATAATGTGCACGCAACAAAATGGTCAGTCGACACTTCTTTTAATTCAATGTCGCCACCTGTGCATTTTTCTGAAACAAAATCGCAGCGGGCTGCAAACCGGCAACCCGGTTTTACATTGATCGGGCTGGAAATTTCACCTTTGATTAGCACAAATTCTTCATCCCGCTTTGAAATATCAGGTTCCGGTATGGCCGACAGCAACGCCTTTGTATAGGGGTGCAACGGATTGAGGAACAATTCGTCCGACGGCGCCATTTCGACGCATTTCCCCAGATACATGACCATGATTTTATTTGAAATGTGCTTGACCACGCTCAGGTCATGCGTGACAAACATATAGGTAAGGCCAAGTTCATCAGCCAAATCCATTAACAGATTTAGAATTTGCGCTTGAATGGAAACGTCCAGGGCTGATACCGGCTCATCACAAACAATAAACTTTGGGTTCAGCGACAAGGCCCGGGCAATACCGATCCGTTGCCGGCGTCCGCCGTCCAGTTCATGCGGATAGGAGTTGGCATATCTTCTTGCTAGGCCCACCAGATCCATTAACTCAGCCGCACGGTTATAAATGGCCGCTTTGGTCGGAAATGTGTCGTGAATAAACATATACTCGGCAATCACTTCCACTACCGACTTGCGCGGATCAATACTTGAGTATGGATCCTGAAAAATGATTTGCATCTCTTTGCGCAGCTCACGCATTTTACTCGACTTTAGTGTTGTAATATCGGCGCCGTTAAACAATATCTGCCCCGATGTAGGCTCAAGCAACCGTAAAATCGTTCTGCCCAGAGTACTCTTGCCACAGCCCGATTCACCCACCACACCGACTGTTTCGCCGGAATAGACTTTCAAATTAATGCCATCCACCGCATGGAGGTGAGCCCCACCAGGCAATTTGAATAACTTTCGTAAATTAACCGTTTCAAGTAACGGTGTTCTGGCGGCGCCCATTTATTCTTCCCCCTCTGGCTGTTGCCCAGCAGCCGAATCACTGAAAAGATGACAAAGCAGCGTATGAGTTCCTTCGATTACCTTCCTGGGGTGTTCCTTGGTGCAAATTTCCATACAGTGCTTGCAGCGGGGCGCAAAATAACAGCCCTCCGGCAAATTTGAAGGGTCCGGCATTAGCCCTTGAATCGGTTGCAACCGCGAGGAGCGCGAACTCAGACTCGGGATGGAATCGAACAGCCCTTGCGTGTAAGGGTGGCGTCTGTCGCTCGTAAAAATATCAAATACTGTGCCGGATTCGATAATTTCTCCCGCGTACATCACGGCGACTTCATCGCAAATTTTGGCTACAATCCCCAGGTCATGCGTAATCATCAGCATGGAAGTACCCAGCCGGTCCCGCAGTTCTCTGATCATCATCAGCACTTGCGCCTGGATGGTTACATCGAGGGCAGTGGTTGGCTCATCGGCAATCAGCAAGCTAGGTTCACAAACAATCGCCATGGCAATGACAACCCGTTGTTTCATGCCGCCGGAAAATTGATGCGGATATTCAATTTTTCTGCTGGGCAGGATTCCCACCATCGATAAAGCGTTTTCCACTATTTTTTCAGTTTCGGCCGCGCTTAAGTCAGGATTATGCAAATTGATAGCTTCGGCAATTTGTTCTCCCACCGTCATCACCGGATTTAAGCTGGTCATCGGGTCCTGAAAGACCATCGCAATCTGATTGCCTCTGACCTTGCGCATTTCCAAGGGTGGCAGCGTTAGTAAATCTTGGCCGGAAAAACGAATTTCGCCGCTTAATATCTTGCCGGTTCTTTCTGGCAAAAGCCGCATGATCGAAAGTGCGGTCGTTGTTTTACCTGCGCCGGTTTCGCCGACCAATCCGAGCGTCTTGCCTTTACTGATTGTTAAATCGATGCCGTTTATCGCCGCAACGGTTTCCAAATCGGTTTGATAAATTACTTTTAGATTTTTGATATCTAAAATCGGTTCACTATTCATAAACTTTTTCCTTCCCCCAAAGCGCTATGATTTCAGCTGAGGATCCAGTGCGTCACGAAGACCGTCGCCG
>JBGSKE010000300.1:0-2205 GCA_041741355.1 Negativicutes bacterium
CGGCATGAACTGGTCCGAATACTCCCGCTTTATGGGTGATATTTTTGGTGTTCCGCTAGCTCTCGAAGCCTTGACCGCTTTTTATCTCGAATCAGTGTTTATCGGCTTATGGCTGTTTGGCTGGGACCGTGTTTCCCGCAAAGTTCATCTCGCTTCCATCTGGTTGGTAGCCTTTGCTTCAAACCTGTCAGCGCTATGGATTCTGGTCGCCAACTCATTTATGCAAGCGCCGGTCGGCTATGCACTGCGTAACGGGCGGGCCGAAATGACCGATTTTTTCGCTGTACTCACCAATTCTTATGTGTTGCGCCAATACCCCCATACATTGATGGGAGGATTGATCACAGCCGGTGTGTTTGTCATGGCGATCAGCGCCTACCATTTGTTGCGAAAGAATCAGCCGGAGTTCTTCCGAACCTCGCTGCGAATCGGCCTTACCTGCGCATTGATCGCCTCGTTGTTGGCGGCGGGCACCGGTCATTTGCAAGCGCAGCATGTCGCAAAAGCGCAGCCGATGAAACTGGCGGTCATGGAATCGCTCTGGGAAACCGCCAATCCGGCGCCTTATCTGTTATTCGCCTCCATTGATCAGGCCAACCAGCAAAACTCTCTGGAAGTCGGCATACCCGGCGCGCTATCTTTATTTGTATATGGTTCTTTGGACGGCGAAATCAAAGGAATCAAGGATCTTCAAACCCTATACACGCAAAAATATGGCCCAGGCAATTATGTGCCGGATATTTTCCCGGTATTCTGGAGTTACCGGATCATGATCGGCGCCGGGATGTGGCTGCTCGGACTGACGGCCTTCTCGTTCTACCTGTTGCGCCGAAATCGCCTGGAACAAAACCCCTTGGTACTGCGCGCTATTTTTTGGTCGCTGCCGATACCCTATCTGGCAAACTCCGCCGGCTGGATCGTCACCGAAATGGGCCGGCAACCCTGGATCGTGTTTGGCCTGCAACGAGTAGAACAGGCGGTTTCGCCAACTGTATCTTCCGGCGCAGTCTGGACTTCGCTCATCGGTTTTACTTTGCTTTACGGACTGCTGGCGGTAGTCGGCTTGCATTTGTTAAAGAAGTTTGCCCGCAAGGGTCCTGAACCATTAAATTCCGACGCAGTCGCAGCGACGGCAAAGGAGGCGACACTGTGGAACTGAACGTAATCTGGTTCATCCTGCTGACGGTTCTGTTCATTGGTTTTTTCTTCCTGGAAGGCTTTGATTACGGCGTTGGCGCCTTGCTGCCGTTTCTTGGCAGAAACGATCTGGAACGGCGGATTGTGATCAATACAATCGGGCCGGTTTGGGATGGCAATGAGGTCTGGATGATCACGGCAGGCGGAGCGATGTTCGCGGCATTTCCCCATGTCTACGCCACTTTGTTCAGCGGTTTTTATCTGGCGCTATTTCTGATGCTGGTTGCGTTAATTGGCCGCGGCGTGGCTTTTGAGTTCCGCAGCAAAGAAGAATATCCGCAGTGGCGGGCAACCTGGGATTGGCTGATATTTTTCGGTAGCGTGATCCCGGCCATTTTGTGGGGCGTGACTGTGACCAATCTGATTCAAGGCGTGCCCATCGATGCCAACAAACACTACGTCGGAACCTTTTTTGATTTACTTAGCCCCTATTCGCTGGTTGGCGGCGTTGCCTTTCTCTGCGTATTCATCTTTCACGGCGCGGTTTATCTCAGCCTGAAGACTGAAGACGAATTGCTGGCCCGCTCGCACCGTGCAGCCCGTGTTGCCGGAGTTTTTGCCGCTGTGGCCTGCTTATCCTTGGTCGGCCTGACTTATGTAAAAACAGACCTGTTCAAAAGCGCTGCCGCCGGAGTCACGTTGTGGAGCGCCATCGCAACCTTTCTCCTCGCTTACGGGCTGGTACTCCTGAACCGAATAGGCTGGGCGTTTCTCTTCAGCGGCATTACGATTCTGTTAACTACCGCCGCCTTTTTCTTGGGCTTGTTTCCCCGGCTTATCGTCTCAACGCTCAATCCAGCCTGGAGCCTGACAATCCATAATTCGTCCTCTAGCCCCTATACCTTAAAACTGATGACTGTCGCCGCGTTCATCCTCGTACCGGTGGTGCTTGCTTATCAAGCCTGGTCGTACTGGGTGTTTCGGCAAAGGATATCTGGCAAACATCTGGAATATTAAACGATAACAGCCCGGACCGCCCGGTCCCTCATGGACTGGGCGGTTTTTTCT
>JBGSKE010000301.1:0-10155 GCA_041741355.1 Negativicutes bacterium
AACCCCAGATCCACTTCCGGTGAAGCCGCGACCATGCCCACACTAAACAAACAAATCAGCAGCATGCTGATCAACAATCTATTTCCCGGGAAATACTTCATTAGGTTTCCTCCTGACTACCGCACCTGAACCGCTAATTCGAACATCCGGTTCCAGGGAAACTGCACGGTGATCGATTCGGCTGGAATCGGCCACAGATAATTGTCGGCAAAACGGCGAATCTGGTCGCCGGCCGCACGAGTCAGTTGCGGTGTGAGTTGGTTGAGTCGCTGCCCGTCATTGCCTGCCGGATAAACGATTTTATTGACCAGTTCGCTGCGAATATTGGCCTGATAAGCCCAATCATCGAGATAACGGACTGCCAGCAGTTTTTTGCGCTTATCGTCAGTAGTCTGCAGCGCCAACATTCCCTGCCCCACAGCATAGCCAAGAGTATTACCGGCAGTATTCCAACCGGAATAAGCCGCCAGGCGAGGTAAAATCCCCTGCCGCCAAAACTCTTGCATCAACGCATTAGCGGCGCCGTTGCCAAACGCCACATCGCCGACGGCAACCGGACGGGCCGCATTCAGTTCAGTTTTGACCGACTGGACAAACTGTTTGGTCGCCCCACTGGCAGTGGCGACATTTTCCGGTCCGTTTGCTTCATGGGTCACACCCGATTCCGGCGTATTTACCGCCAGAATCAGATCAGGATTCTCGGTCCAGTCCAGTTTCAGGCCGCCGGACACCTGGATATGTTGCGGAATCGTCTCGCCCAGCGGACGGTCTTCGTAGGAGGCAACTGTCGCGCCGCCGACGCCCGGCGCGTAAAACACTTTCACAAACGGCATACGGAACGCAGTTGCGTTGGCAGCCCTGACGACCATGCACAGGCCCAGGTTATCGGCGCCGGGAATCGACAGAAAACCGTTCGGCGCCATGTCTGCCCCGCTCGCACTCAAACGGAGTCCTTCCTGGTGCGATGCCGAAAGCGGCGAAGAGTCGTCGCGTCCGAGCAGAAAATAATCGATGACACCCTCGCGAACAAACTGCTGCAGTTGAAGGTTGACTTTAAAATTTTTGGCCCGGCGGTTGCGCCAATCAGCCAGATGTTCCGCCGGCACTTTGGCCAGCAGTTGTTGCAGTTCCTGCTTCTCTGCACTGCTCAGCCCCAGCTGTTCGGTCTTGTCTTCCAGCGCCGTAATCCGGAATATCTGCGGCCCGAAGCGCTCGTAATACAACGGCTCCGTCGCGCCGGCGCTCATTTTTGGCGTCCGCATGATCGTGCCAAAAACATAGACGCGTAGTGCTGGCGCTTTACGTTTCAATTCGCGGAAAAACTCCAGTCTTTCCGTTAGCTGGCTTTCACTGAAAGCATGAGTTCGTGAAGAAACCAACCCGCCATAAATCAACGAGTCACTCGACAATACCAGCGCGTCGGCGGTCGGCGCCTGTTCCAATACCCATTGCCAGAGGTTAACCACACTACCTTGCCGGTCGCGTCCGGCGATGTTATCCTGCGCTGGCGCACCTATACTCAGGCTGGCTGCCCGCGCGCTATCCAGCACGTATTCCAGATTCACCGGCCGGTCATCCATCGGCACATAGCCAAGCGAAGCCGCCTGGGTCGTTGCCGGCCCCGACAAAAAAATCCACAGCGACAGGATCCCGATCAGGATTTTCACTCGGATGCCCCTTTCTTCTCTAGCTCTTTGGCTTTTTGCATCAAAGACTTCAACGACCAATTCGCCAACTCTTCGGCAAATGGATCCGGCTTAGTCGGTTCTAGCGCGTTCCCAAGCGCTAACTGGATTGTGCTCCAGATTCCCTCTTTTTCAAAACCCTTACGCCAGGCAGCTACGCCGGCCAACTCATATTTGTTGGCCAGTTCGGCTTTCAACGCCAAGGATTTGGCATCTTCGATCCACACCTTGTAGCGATAGCTCTCATCGGCGTATTCGATATAATGCTGGCCTGCACTATCCAGCCAATGCGGCGTGAGGCCATGTTGGGCAATCCGGTTTTCCACATCCGTCATCCACATTGTCGAAGCGCGAACCCGCACTTGACCGTACCCCAGGTCGGTCTCACGCCACTCTCGGGTATAAAACGGCACTCCCATCAACAACTTTTCTTTCGGCACATACTGCAGCGTGCTCTCGATTCCCCGTTCCACCCAGCCGAGCGAAGCGACCGAACCGGCCACCGGGCTGGTTCGCCAGTGTTCATCGTAGGTCATCACCATGAAATAGTCGACGATTTTCCCTAGGGCCGCCCGGTCATAGCAATTGGACCACATCGGCACACCAGAGGGCACCGTGGCGTCAATCGAAACGATTACGCCCTGTTGTTTCAATTTTTCGGTCAGGCGGGCCACGAAGGCTGTCAGTTGGTCTTTGTCATCATCATAGACATTTTCAAAGTCGATATTGATTCCATCCAGGTCATATAGGGCTGTAAACATCAGCAACTGGCGTATCGCCCGGTCCTGGGCAGCCTCGTCGGCCAGAAACACTTTGGTCATATCCGGGTCAAAACTGTTGGAAATCAGCGGCCAGACCTTATAGCCCTTGTCATGGGCATCCTGGACATATTTCCACTCCGCCTTGTTCGCGACGGTCCCCCGTCCATCAGTCACCGCAAACCAGGTTGGCGAAATCACCGTCAGTCCGGGAATTTTTTCCTCGCGGGCCAAGTCGGCCTGCTCGCCCAGCACGTGATCCCAGACCAGGCTGATCTTTCCTTTGGGCTTAAACGGCGGCCGAACTGCGTGCAGTTTTTTGTCGGCAGGCAGTTTTGCCGCATCAATCGGCAATTTACGCACAATCAAAGCCTCACCGGGTTGCGCTTTTTCAATCGTGATATTAAACAATTTTTCCAAACCGCGCAGATTTACCAGCGAAGTCCCCATGATCGGGGTCGCGCTGAGCTGGAAATCGAAACCGTCCTGTATGTATTCGTTCAGTTGAGCTGTTTCCAGTTCAAACGCAGGGTTTGGCAACGTAACCGTTAAACCGGCCTTTGTGGTTTCAAGACTGACATTGCGCTGCAAGTATTCGGTCACCACCAACAGGGGAACCAATGTTTCATGTTTACTGATATAACCGGTTTGCTGCGTGTGAATCAGCGTTCCATCTTCTTGACGAATTGATATTGGCACATAAGGATCGGCAAAATCCTGGACCGGCGCCGCCAATAGGGATTGCGGCAGCAAACAGCCAACTCCCAACAAAAAGAGCAATGCCCCAAAAACGAACTTCTTCACAATCTCATCCTTTCTTGCATCAAAATAATCGTCGCGCCCCCAGATAGCGTGAGCTCCAATAAGGATCGCCCAGCGACACCACTGCAACACCGGCGCCCGAGTTGGCGGCGATAAATTTTCCCTCGCCGACATAAATCCCATCGTGCGAAGCACCGGGTTCATAGGTTTCAAAAAACACCAGATCGCCGGGTTGCAGCTCTGACTGCAATACTTTACGCCCCAATTCATATTGCACATCGGCGGTACGCGGCAGATTGACGCCGATCTGGCGAAACACATACTGAACAAAGCCTGAACAGTCGAACCCGGCCGGCGTCTCGCCGCCCCATACATACGGCACGCCGCCGAACCGCATTGCGATATTCAGCATCCGGGCAACATCTTTTTTGCCATAGTTGCCGCCTTTACCATAGTCCATCAGAAAATGCCAGGTGATTTCGTCCACCACGCCGGTCTGGTTCAACCGGGCTTGCTTCTGATACGTCATTACCGCCCGGGCGGTCCGGGCGTCAAACTCTCCCGTCGCCTTGGGCACATTGTAGCCGAGATCGATCAGGCGCAGTTGCACCGCCAGCACCCGGTCTCCCTGGTCGCCTTCCTGCGCTGTTGCCGCCTCAGCAACCGACATCTGAACCGCCGTCGCGGCAAAAAATACCGACAACAATAAACAAACAATCGCTCTACTCGTACTTTGTTTCATTCGTTTCCTTCCCCAATTTCGCCGACAACCCTACCAATATCGCAAACCGCTGCGTCTGTCGCCTTCACCAGATCATCGGGCCGCAAAAAAATCTGCATCCCCCGCAAGCCCGCACTGATCGAGATGATTGGCTGTATTAGCGCAGAACGGTCCAGATAAACCGGATAATTCTTTTTGGCGCCTAATGGTGATACGCCACCCCGGATATAACCGGTCAATGGCAGCACTTCATTTAAGTGTACCATTTCAACTTTTTTATTGCCACTAGCCGACGCCAAAGCTTTCAGGTCGATCTCCGCCTCCCCGGACACGATCCCCATGATTACGCCGGTTTTGTCGCCTCTGGCCACCAAAGTCTTGAACACCTGCCCCGGAGACAGGCCGACCTTTCGCGCCACACTCGCAGCACTCAAATCATTTTCATCCACCGGATATTCTCTGATTTCATAGGCAATTTTCAGTTTGTCGAGTAAGCGAGCCGCATTCGTCTTTTTCATAATGAATGATAATTCTTGATGGCCATGGCAAAGACCTGCCTGGATTTTGCAGCGGACCGGCAGGAAAGCTGGCTTTTTTTGTGCAATAATACATATATGGAAAACAAACTGCTTTCATCCTGTCGCCTTTGCCCGCGCCAATGCGGTATCAACCGGCTCGCCGGCGAAACCGGCTTCTGTCGGGCCGGGCTACTGCCCCGCGTTGCGTTGTCTGGACTACATCAGTGGGAAGAGCCTTGCATTTCCGGCGTGCGCGGTTCCGGCGCCGTATTTTTCGCCGGTTGCAATCTTGCTTGCAGCTATTGTCAAAACCAGCGAATCAGCCAGCAAGATCATGGTATATCGGTTTCCCTGGAACGCTTGGCTGAAATTTTTTTGGCCCAGCAGACAAGCGGCGCCCACAACCTGAATCTGGTCACGCCGACTCACTACGTCCCACAGATCATTGCCGCACTGGACCTGGCCCGCCAATCGGGATTTTCACTGCCGGTCGTCTATAATACTTCTGCCTATGAGACCGCCGACACCATTCATGCACTGCAAGGCTGGGTGGATATCTATCTGACGGACCTGAAGTATTGTTCGGATGAGCTTGCAGTCAGCCTGTCCGGTGCACCGGCCTATTTTTCCCACGCAATGAATGCTATCGAACTGATGCAGGCACAAGTCGGCCCCGCCGAATTTGACCAGGACGGACTGCTGCGCCGCGGCGTGTTGATTCGCCACCTCGCTCTGCCGGGGCAGTCCGAGGATTCACGGCAGGTACTGGCAGCAATTCGCCAGCGATTCGGCGTTGATGCCTGGTTCAGTTTAATGAATCAGTACACGCCGCCGGCCTCGCCGCAACCGTTACCAGAGCTGCATCGCCAGTTGAGCGCAGCCGAATACGATACGTTGATCGATTACGCCTTGTCGCTGGGCTTGGAAAACGGATTCATTCAGGAGGCGGGCAGCGCCAGCGAAAAATTCATCCCCGACTTCAATCTTGGCGGAGTAACAAAAAAGGGAGCGTTGTCATGACCCAGCACCCGCCGCGAATTTCCTGTCAAAAGTGCAAGTTTTTTTACGTCACCTGGGATCGATCCTTTCCTTATGGTTGCAAAGCCATGGGGTTCAAGGGAAAAACCATGCCCTACCAAATGGTGTTTCAGGCTTCCGGCAAACCCTGCATGGCTTATGAAGAAAGGGAACCCGCGCCGAAATAGGCTGCTGATTGATAGCTTCAGCCGAATCCTCGCTGAAAACAAAACAGGAGGTCTCACATGTATCGATTGTTATTTCTGCCACTCTTACTGGCGCTATGTTTTGCGAACCTGGTCACGGCGGCATTTGCCGCCACAGCCCCTTATTACATCAACGGGCAACCGGCGCAGGGAAATTCCGAGGAATCCCTGAACGATGTCAAACAAATCACCCCCTGCGATGGTCTGGCTGGCTACCAACGCTTCACCGATCATCCCCGCGGTTATTCGGTCTGTGTTCCTGCCGGCCTGTCGCCGGATTTTTCCCTATCGGCGGTCCGCAGCCTATTTGCCGACGAACCGACGCAAATCGAGCTTTACTATGACGACTTCAGCGACTCCATCTCCCACCCCACTGCCTACATGGTGTACGCGAACCGCTTCCTGCCTGACAGCCGGCGGCACTCGATCCAACTGCAAGAAACTTTTAGCTGGAACGGATTCACCGTCAACCGCCTCAAGTGGACCCGCAGTCCGCTGGCCTCATTAAAAGAAGACCGCAACCATTATGCCAGCCTGGAACTGTTGCGCTACCCGCATGAAGCCTACACCATCCTGATTAAATCGGCTCAACCGATCGACAATGATCTGGATATCCTATATAGCTTCCGATTGACGGAAAAGCGCGGTTCACCAGGAACCTTTCGTCAACCCAAGCCGGCGCTCACCAAACTCAACAAAGAGACCCGCGAGTTCCGCGACCGCTATTTCGGCGCAAACAGCCCGCTGCGCTTCGGCCTGTTCGACTCGGACGCACCGGAACGCTTGCGCGGTATCCGCGAACTGGAAGCCCGCCTGAACTACAAATTTTCGGTAGTGCTGCGCTATCAGACGCTGGATGAAGTCGCGGCTATCCCTGGACTCAAAACGGCTTATGCAGACGGTCGTTATACCGAACTCACGCTGCACACCATCCACGCCGATGCGGTCAATGCGCTTTACGCCGGCGGCGTGCGAGGCAATCAGGACATCGTGTATAATATACTCGATGGAAAATACGACGGCTATTTCCGTGAATACGCCCAGGCGCTAAAGGACTTCGGCCATCCGGTGTTGTTCCGGCTGAACAACGAAATGAACGGCGACTGGTGCTGGTATTCGGCGATGTACGCCGGCAAGGACACCGATATTTACAAAGCGCTGTGGCGTCATATCCACCGCCTGTTTGATGAAGCTGGCGCCGATAATGTGTTGTGGGTCTGGAACCCGCATGACGTTTCGCTGCCGGATTTCAAATGGAACCACCCGCTAATGTACTATCCGGGCGACGATGTTGTTGATATCATCGGCATCACCGGTTACAACACCGGCACTTACTTCCCCGGCGAAAAATGGCGCAGTTTTCATGACATTTACAAACCAATCGACGTGGACTACAGCGACTGGTTTGACAAGCCGTTCATGATCACCGAGTTCGGTTCCAATTCCGTGGGCGGCGACAAAACGGCCTGGATCAGGCAAATGTTCCAGGAACTGCCGTCCTACCCACGGATTAAAGTTGCCGTCTGGTGGAGCGGCATCGATCTCGACACCGCGGGAAATCCCGGTCGGATCTATCTGCTTGACCAGACCGCCGCCAGCGTGGAAGCGTTCCGGCAGGGTCTAAAGAATTACCCTCGACAAAAATAAGCGACTCTCGCTCTCGTAATCCGAGGAGGCTTTGTAGTGAAACTGAAAAAATTCTCGCAGTTGTTGCTACTATCAGCAACGTTACTGTCCTTTACAGTGCCGACAATCGTCACTGCCGAGCCAGGCGCCCCGGTCGCTTGGTATGTTAACGGCCAACCCGTAGCCGAACTACCTGCCGGCCCCTGGCAAGATGTCAAGCAGATCAAACCCGACGAAACCTTACCCGGTTACCGGCGATTCACCGACTACCCGCACGGATACGCAGTCAGCCTGCCCGACGGATCGCAGCCAAATTTTTCATTATCCGCCATTCGCAGCAGCTTTGAAAACGAATCCAGCCAAATTGAAATCTATTATGACAACTTTTTGCACTATAACCCCAATCCCTGGGATTACATGACCGACGCCAACAAATTCCTTCTTGCCTCGCCGCGACACAAAATTACCACGCAGGAAACTTTCCCGTTGAACGGCTTCACCGTCAACCGCCTCAAATGGTCCCGCACCCCGTTTGCCGGCGTGAAGGACGATCGCAATTACTATGCCAGTTTGGAACTAAAACTGTTTGCCGATGAGTATTACACCATACTGATCAAATCGTCGCGACCGATCGATAACGACCTGGAAATCCTGCATAGCTTCCGCTGGATTGCCAAACGCGGCGTCGCAGGAATTTTTCGCCAACCGATTCCCGCCCGGGCTAACCTAAGCCAGGAAACTCGCGATTTCCTCAAACATTATTTCAGTCCGGATAGCCCCCTGCGCTGGGGTTTGTTCGATGGCAGCGCGCCGGATGATCTACGGCACATCAAGGAGCTGGAGGCGCGGCTTGGCTACAAGTTCCCCTTCATCCTTCGCTATCAGTCATTAGACACCGAGCTGCCCAGCTTCCCGCTGAAAAACGCCTACGCCAATGGACGATTCCTCGAACTATCGATGGAGACCACTCACACTGAAGCGAATAACGCCCTGCAGTCCGGGGATAACCGGATTAACCAGGAGCTCATGTACGACATTCTTGACGGAAAATTCGACGAGCACTTCCGTGAATATGCCCAGTCGCTGAAAGACTTTGGCCATCCGGTGCTGTTCCGGTTCGACAACGAAATGAACGGCGACTGGTGCTGGTACTCCGCTACCTATGCCGGGAAGGACACCAATATTTACAAGGCGGTCTGGCGGCGAATTCACCAGCTGTTCGACGAAGTCGGCGTCAACAATGTGCTATGGGTTTGGAATCCTAACGACCGGTCCTTTCCCAATTTCAAATGGAATCAAGCCCTGCTTTACTATCCTGGTGACGACGTGGTTGACATCATCGGCCTGACCGGGTACAACACCGGCACATACTACCCCGGCGAAACCTGGCGGAGTTTTGGCGAAATTTATCAGCCACTCTACATCGATTACTCCGCCTGGTTTGACAAACCCTTCATGATCGGTGAATTTGGCTCGAACTCGATCGGCGGTGACAAGGTAGCCTGGGTTGACAAGATGTTCCGCGAAATCCCCCAATTCACTCGCATCAAGGTCGCCATCTGGTGGAGCGGAGTCGACTGGGATCAAGCCGGTCGCCCCGCCCGCATTTATCTGCTGGATGAAAACACCGCCACGGAAGCCGCTTTTCAACGCGGCTTAAAGAATTTCCCGCTGCAAAAACAATAAAGGAGACTGATTTTATGTCCAAACTCGTCGAATGCGTACCGAATTTTAGCGAAGGCCGTCGCCCGGAAGTCATCGAGGCGATTGCCGAAGAAGTCCGCCAAGTCGCCAATGTCAAGCTGCTGGACGTGAAAGCCGATCCCAGCCACAACCGGGTAGTGGTGACATTCGTCGGTGAACCGCAGGCGGTAAAGCAGGCAGCCTTCAACTGCTGCAAAAAAGCCGCCGAACTGATCGACATGGAAAAGCATCATGGCGAACATCCTCGTATTGGCGCCACCGATGTGATCCCGTTCATCCCGGTCAAAAACATGTCCATGGAAGAATGCGTGCAACTGGCCGATGACCTGGCTCAGGAAATCGCCAGCAAACTGAACATCCCCGTCTACCTGTATGAAGAAGCGGCCAAAATTTCTGGTCGCAAAGCGTTGCCGGATATCCGCAAAGGCCAGTATGAAGGTCTGAAAAACGAAATCAGCAAACCGGAACGTCGCCCCGACTACGGCCCGGCCCAGCTGCATCCAACCGCCGGCGCAACAGTCGTCGGCGCCCGACAATTTCTGATCGCCTACAACATTAACCTCGACACCAGCGACGTCAATATCGCCAAAAAAATCGCCAACTGCATCCGCGAAGCGAAAGGCGGCTATAAATATGTCCGCGCCATGGGCGTTACCGTTCAGCTTGGCGACCGCGATATCGCCCAGGTCACAATCAACATGGTCAATTATCAGGGCACGCCATTGTTCCGCGTGTTTGAAACCGTCAAATCAGAGGCGGCCCGCTATGGAGTCAATGTGCTGGGTAGCGAAATCATCGGCCTCACGCCGATGCAGGCATTGCTGGACGCTGCCGAGTTTTATCTGCGTCTTGACGGCTTCAACCGCAAACAGGTATTGGAGGACAATTTATGATGTTGATGAAAAAAACCGTCCGTTCGTTTGTCACCGAACTGGCATCCGATTCAGCCGCCCCCGGCGGCGGCAGTGCGGCAGCCTTAGCCGGCTGCCTTGGCGTCGCCCTGACCAAGATGGTCTGCAATCTGTCGTTGGATGAAGAAAAATTCAAACAGGTTTTGCCGGAAATTCAGCAAATCCATGATCAGACCTCTGCGTTGCTGGAAAAATTGATGCTGGCCGTGGATGAAGATGCGCAAGCCTTCAAAGAAGTAATGAACGC
>JBGSKE010000302.1:0-3201 GCA_041741355.1 Negativicutes bacterium
GGCGGTTTTTTCTTGGGGAGGTTGTATGCTCCAAAAACTGCTTTGGCAAGAAATCCGTTCCCAGACCCGACTATTCGCCGGTTTATTTGCTGTGAGCATTTTGGTCTGTTTTGCGATAATTGGCCAGGCATATGCGGTAGCCGCCATCGTTCATGGTGCTTTTCTCGCCGAACGATCCGTGGCGGACATGGGGTTATATTTTGTCATCTTGATTGCGACTGCAGCAGGCAAGTCGGTGGCAAGTTGGGCTGGTGAGGACCTTGGCGGGCGCCTGGCCGCTGCAGTCAAAACCTCACTGCGGCAGCAAATATTGACTCTTCTGCTGGCTGCCGGTCCGATCGCTGTGCCTCATCAACGAACTGGCGATCTGCTGCATTTACTGAGCGAAGGCATGGAGGGAATCGATGCCTACTGCTCCAAGTATTTGCCGCAATTCGTCTTTTTGCTTATCATCCCCCCGGTGATTCTGGCAGTTGTATTCAACCTCGATCTCACCACTACCGCCATCTTGTTCTTCACCGCTCCGCTCATTCCTTTATTCATGATTCTAATCGGCCGCTGGGCCGAACAACTGCAACAGCGCCAATGGCAGTTGCTGCAATTTTTGAGCGGCCATTTTCTGGATGTATTAATTGGCCTGGCAACTCTAAAAGCCTGGGGCCGCAGTGAAGAGCAGACGGCAGTCATTGCCCGGCTCAGCGATAAATTGCGCGTTTCTTCGCTCGGTGTGTTGCGGGTGGCTTTTTTGTCGGCGCTGACCCTGGAACTGCTGACTACGCTTGGTACTGCCGTAATCGCCGTTACAGTCGGCCTCAAACTGCTGTTTGGAAAGTTGGCGTTTCAGCAGGCCTTTTTTATTCTGCTGCTGGCGCCTGATTTTTACCTGCCGTTTCGTCAACTGGGTACGCATTATCACGCCGGACTGGCCGGCATCAATGCGGCTGAACAGATTCAGGATTTACTCGGCCCGGAAATCGCGCTGCCTCCTGCTGCTGCATCAACCGCCGCTCCGATCGCCAGCCCGCCGGCGATTGTGTTTGAGAATGTCGGTTTTTCCTATTCATCAGGCTACCGCCCCGCCCTCCATGCAGTCAGTTTTTCCGTAGCATCGGGCGAACATGTAGCCTTAGTTGGCCCAAGCGGCGCTGGTAAAAGCACGTTGTTCGACTTGCTGCTTAAATTTATCCAACCGCAGACCGGTGAAATCTGGATCGATGGGCAACGGCTGTCGGAATTATCCACGCAGCAATGGCGCAGTTCCATCGCCTATGTCCCCCAATTTCCCCACCTATTTCAAGGTACGCTACGCGATAATATCAGTTTTGGCGCGCTGGCCAAACCAGGGCAGGTTGAACAGGCCGCTGCCAGAGCTGGACTGGAAAGCTGGATCGAACAATTGCCTGCCGGTTACGATACTTTGATCGGTGAAGGCGGCATTGGACTGAGCGGCGGGGAAGCCAAGCGAGTAGCCATCGCCCGCGCTTTTTTCCGCGACGCCCCCTTGCTATTGCTGGATGAAGCAATGACTTCACTCGACCCGCGCAACGAGACTCTGATTCTCGACTCTATTCGTCAACTCCGACAGAACCGCACCGTGCTGGTGATTGCCCATCGCATCAGTACTGCGCAATACGCTGATCGCATCCTTGTCTTGCAGGCGGGAGAACTGATCGAAACGGGACCGCACCGGAGTTTAGCCGCTGCGTCCGGCTTCTACGCCCGACTGATTGCCGCAACCGGAGGTCTGGCGCGATGAATCGTCCTCTGCTCGCATTACTGCTACCGCTCTGGCCTTCACTCTGCCTGTCGATCATTTGTTCCTTGGCTACAGTTGCCGCCAACATCGGTTTGATGACCACTTCGGCCTATCTAATTTCGCTGGCGGCATTGCAGCCACCGCTCGCCGCCCTTTCCACCGCCATCGTCGGTGTACGCTTTTTCGGCCTCAGTCGCGCTTTTTTTCGCTATGTTGAACGCTACTGCGGTCATGATGCGGCATTGCGTTACCTGGCCGCTTTGCGAATCTGGTTTTTCCGTTCATTGGAACCCATAGCCGCCGCCGATCTAAGCAAATACGCTGCCGCCGATCTATTCAGCCGAATGGTAGCCGACGTGGAAGCGTTGAAATTTTTGCCGATCCGACTCATCGTTCCGCTGATTTCCGCCATTGTCGTTCTACTAGGCTTGAGCGTACTGCTCGCGCCCCTTGACGGAGGGCTTGCCCTGATTGTACTCGCCGGAGTCTTCCTGCAGGGCGGGCTCGTACCTTATACATTTTATCGCCCTCTGCGTAATGGCAGGCGAACGCTTGCCGCAACCCGCGCCAGTTTTCAGGCGGCGATCGTTGATAGTATTCGCGGCTTGCGCGACAGCGCTGTTTTCGACCAAACCGGATTGATCCGGCAACGGTTTGTCGCCGCCAATGCACAGCTATTATCCGCTTCTTACGCTTTGCAGCGCAAAGCTGCAATCTGCGATGCGGCAGGAATACTCATCGCCCAACTGGCGCTAATCGGCGCACTCGCCATTCTTGTCAGCCTAGTGCAGCAAGGCATTCTGGCGGGAATCTATCTTGCCGTCTGGGCGCTACTGGTCCAGAGCAGTTTCGAAGCGTTCTTGCCGTTGTCGGTGCTGCTGCGCTACAGCGAGGAAATCCAAGACGCAGCTTCTCGCCTAGCTTCATTGCTACCCTCGCAGCCGACTCCAACCTTATCGCCTAGCGGAAAACTGTCGCCGCCGTTCCATTTGATCGCCACAAACCTAACCTATACTTATCCTAACAGCCGCGCACCGATTCTCCGGAATATCAACATTCAACTACTGCCCGGCAAGCATATCGCCATCGTCGGTCCCAGCGGCGCTGGCAAAAGCACGCTTGTATCGCTTTTGTCAGGGCTGCAGCGATTGGATGCCGGCTCATTGCGCCTGAACGGAAAAGCTTTGCCCGAAATAGCGCCGTCGGAGCGGCAAGCTGCAATGGGAATCGTGCAGCAACATGACCACCTCTTTCACGCGACAGTTGCCGACAACTTGCGCCTGGCGCGCCCCACCGCGTCGGACCGACAGCTCTGGCAGTCTCTCGATCAAGTCTTTTTGGCTGAATTGATCCGTAGCCTGCCCAATCAGTTGGAAACGAATCTGGGTAGCGAAGGCCATGGCTTGTCCGGCGGCGAACGGCGCCGCTTATCGTTGGCCAGGTTG
>JBGSKE010000303.1:0-2534 GCA_041741355.1 Negativicutes bacterium
CCTCCACTGCGTTCAACGGTTGCATAAACGCAATGTCGGCGCCTGCAACGAAAGCTTTTTCACCAGCTCCAGTCAGAATAATGACTTTTACAGCCGGATCAGCAGCCAAAGCAGTGAATGCCGCCTTGACTTCCAGTAAGGTCTCTTTGTTCAATGCATTGAGTACTTTGGGTCGATTGATGGTGACGGTAGCAATTTTGTCTTCAAGACTGACCAATAAGTTTTCATACGTGTACATGATGATGCCTCCTTATTTTTTATCTTTTCCAACACTAATCAGGTCCTGCTTCAACCCCATTAGCTCTGGTTTAAAGATTCGGGAATCCATTTGTTTCAATTCCTTGGATACTTGAATCGAAAATTCGATATTATCGAGCACGTCTTTTTGCAAATCGACGCCAGGAGCAATTTCCGTCAGCACAACCCCTTCTGGTCGCAACTCAAATACCGCTCGCTCTGTGATGTATAGAACCGGTTGATTTTTTTCTTTTGCATAGTCTCCACTGAAAGTGATTTGCTGTACCGAAGGAATGAATTTTTTACTTTTCCCTTCTTTGACAATTTGCATTTCGCCTTTTTTCAAAGCAATCTGCAAGCCGCCAGCAGTCAGCGTCCCGCAGAAAACCACCTTCTTGGCGTTCTGTGAAATATTGATAAATCCACCGCAGCCAGCGATCCGGGTTCCAAATTTACTGACGTTGATATTCCCTTTTTCGTCGGCCTGCGCCAAGCCCAAAAAAGTTACATCCAGTCCGCCACCATCATAAAAGTCAAACTGGAGCGGCTGAGGCAAAATACAGTCCGGATTTACTGATGCACCAAAATCACTTCCACCCGTCGGAACGCCGCCGATAGGTCCTGATTCCACCGTCAACGTAATCCGATCCCCAATCCCTTCCTCATTAGCGACTGCCGCTACTCCATCAGGCATACCAATCCCCAGATTAACAATAGCTCCATCCGTCAATTCCAATGCCGCTCTGCGAGCAATCACTTTCCGTTCATCCATTTCCATCGGCGCTACATCGCTCATGGGAATACGAAACTCGCCCGACACACCCGGATTATAGTATGTCCCATTGTTTTGCCAGTGATTTTCCGGTTTGGCAACAACAATATGGTCAACATAGATCCCCGGAACGATCACATCTTGTGGTGTAATGGCGCCAGTCTGAACAACCCTTTCAACCTGAGCAATCACTATCCCGCCGGAGTTTTTCGCAGCTTGGGCTACATTAACAGTTTCTACCAAGACGCCTTCTTTTTCCATGCTTAAGTTTCCTTTTTCATCAGCAGTGGTAGCACGGATAATGGCAACGTTAATCGGAAATGATTTGTAAAACAGCTGCTCTCTACCGCCCAACTTGACCACTTCCACCAATTCTTCCGTGGTGACTTCATTTAATTTCCCGCCTTCAATTCGCGGATCCACAAAAGTCTTCAGTCCGACATGCGTACACAAACCCGGTTTCCCTGCCGCAATATTTCTAAACAAGTGCATGATGACGCCTTGCGGGAAATTATAAGCCTCCACTTTATTATCAATGATTAATTTCCCCAATTTAGGTGCCAAGTTGTAGTGCCCACCGACAATCCGGCGAACCAACCCTTCCTGGCCAAAATGGTTCAGCGATTTGTCCTTCCCATCACCTTGTCCAGCTGCGTAGGCAAGAAACAACTGCTTGGGACTGCCTGTTTCAAGATACTGTTTTTCGATTTCACCGAGAACTTCTTCGGGATTTCCCAAGCCGACAAATCCAGCTACTGCAACCGTATCACCATCCTTGATTAGTTTTATGGCTTCCGTTGCTGTGCAAACTTTGTTTTTCAACCTTACCCCTCCCTTATTATTTTTTCATAATCATTACAACGGCTTTGCCATCCACCACAACTTCTTTTCGCTGATTTGTAATCACCGTGTTAAGCACCAGGCGTTGCTTGGCATCGATTTTTTCGATTACTTCCGCATAAGCGGTAATCGTATCGCCAATTTTGACCGGCTTAACAAATTTGACTTCTTGCGACAAATACAGCGCATTGATTCCCGGCAAACAACAGCCGACCAACGTCGAAATAAACGATGCCGTCAACATGCCATGGGCGATTCGTTCGCCAAACATCGTCTGCTTCGCATATTCCGGGTTAATATGAACTGGATTAAAATCGCCGATGATCCCGGCAAAATTCACAATATCCGCCTCGCTGATCATTTTTGTGATAGACGCGCTTTCTCCCACCTCGATCTCGGCATAGGGACGCTCGACGACGAAGGATGTGTGAATAGGCATACTGTTTTCCTCCTTATGTTTTATCTTAAAATATGACCGGCAATAACGACGCGTTGAATTTGATTAGTTCCCTCATAGATTTGAGTGATTTTCGCATCCCGCAGCAATCGTTCCACCGGGTATTCGCGTGAATAACCGTAGCCTCCCATGATCTGGATAGCGTCAAGAGCCACTTTTACCGACACATCGGAGGCAAAGGTCTTGGCCATCGCCGCTTCCTTTCCATAGGGTCGTCCGGCATCCTTC
>JBGSKE010000304.1:0-5424 GCA_041741355.1 Negativicutes bacterium
GTTGCGCAAAATCAGCGCAGGTAAATCGCATTGAATCGACTGGAATCCCAGCTTGCACCAGAATTTTGCCAGCCGGCAGCGAAACGTCAAAATAACCAAATCCCAAATCAATCAACTGTCGGTAAACGGAAACGAGCTGCGCCGGGTTGCTGCCTGCGGCGATTTTCCCCAACAGGCAATCGGTCCAGTTCATTTGCCGTTCACCTCGATCGTCGCGATAAATTGCGATCCGCTGGTCTTTTCTGTGCGCAGTTGCCAGCCGCGACTGTTTGCTTCCGCTTCCAGCCAGGGCGGCACATGCGTGCACAAAATCGCCAGTTCGCGAAAAGACCCCTGCTGCAAAATCGGCAGCAACACCTGTTTGGAGGTCAGGCCGCCGCTACTTCGCTGCACTTCGGCAATCGACAGGCTGTACCGTCCTTCACCCAGGTTTTCCAACACCGGAAAAGGCAGCGTCGTCGCTTTATCGGTTTGCTGCGCCGCCTTTTCTTCTTCGAACAGGATCGTGTCGAGCAAAGCTTCCGGATCGCCGTCCACTTCCCACAGTTCAATGCCGGCCTTTTCCAGTTCATGCAGCGCAGCGCCCTGAAAAGCGGCGGCCAGCGCCGTTTTACAGTCGCCAAACACGGCGATGATTTCCGCCATGCGACGCCGCAAATCCGCCAGCCCTGACGCATCAGCCAAATTCAGCGACGCTGATCGATCCAATCGCCACTGTCCCCGGTCGCGCCGGAAGATTCGCAGAGAACAGGGTTGCGAAAGCGCAGCGGCCCTACCTGCTTCATCTACAAATGCGCCAATTTCTCTGGCCATGCCAACCCTCCTCTCTCCGGCCCGTTGTGCGCAAATCAGCCGATCTGCAATCGGGTCACGATTTCGCCGCCTTCGATATGTTCCTCCATGATCGCTTCCACGTCATCCGGCGTGACACTGCCATACCAGACATTATCCGGATATACCACCACAATCGGTCCCTGTTCACACAGGCCAAAACAGCCGGTGTTGCTGACCATCACTTCGCCCGACAGTCCGCGTTCTTCCAATTCTTCGATGAATTTACCAAGCACGGCGACGCCGTCCTTGGTATGGCAAAACCCTTTTTGTTGGCCATTGGGCCGGGAACTGGTACAGACGAAAATATGTCGTTCCGGTTTATTCACTGGTTTTCCTCCTCATCCTGCCTGTTTTATGCTTAACTGTTCGACGGTTCTGGTCAATGCTTCGTCAATACTTTCACACGACTCAATCGCTTCAATTCCCTGTGTCAACAATCGCGCCCGCGCCTGCGCGCCGAGCCGCATTGTCACTACAGCGTCGCAATCGCCCAGGTTCTTTACCAATTCCAGTTTCATTTCCTCTTCCGTTTCACAGTACTCATTGCCGCTGCAATACTTGCTGGTCTGGCGTTGTTCAATCAGGCGGTTGGTTTTCCCGTCCGTTTCATAAATCAAAAATCGTTCGGCATGGCCAAAATGTTGATCGACCAATCGCAGATACTTGGAGGTGACGGCAACCCGGAAGGGCTTGACAGGATTAGGCGCCTCGCTGGATTTGTCGGCGCAGCCGCCGCCCGGGCAAGCCGGTTCGCCGCGGAATTCGGCTGACCGATCCTGGGTCAGCAGCCCGATTGCATCGGCCCGGCATTGTTGACAGTGCTTCATCTGCGGCAAAAACTCCTGACAGCGCTCCCGCATGGCTGATACATCCTTGTGGCTTGTCTGCGGCAAGTGACCAAAGGCGCTGCCGCCAGCCGGAATCAGCGGCATGATGTTGGTCATGCAGGCGCCGAGGTCGCGAGCAACTTTCACAACTGCAGGAATATGCACGTCATTGATCCCGGGAATCATCACGATGTTGATTTTGACCAAGACGCCGCGCGCAGTGAGAATCCGAATCCCCGCCAATTGGTTTTCCAGCAAAATGCGAACGCCGGCCTGTCCAGTCAACCGCTGTCCTTGCCAGTCGATATGGCGGTAGATTTTCTCGCTGATGGCTAGATCAACTGAATTCAAGGTGACCGTCACATGCCGTACTCCCAGTTCCACCAATTCTTCGGCATATTGCGGCAACATCAGCCCATTGGTGGAAAGGCACAGAATCAAATCGGGATAATTTTGCCGCGTCGCTATTAATGTTGCCCTCGTCTGCGGCCAATTTGCCAGCGCATCGCCCGGTCCGGCGATACCGATCACCGCCAGATTGTCCAGACTGGCTTGCACCCGGCCGATTTTGGCAATGGCTTGCTCCGGCGAGAGGATTTCGCTGGTTACCCCGGGGCGGCTTTCATTCACACAGTCATACAAGCGGTTGCAATAATTGCACTGTATATTGCAGGCAGGCGCCACCGGCAGATGCATCCGGGCGAATTTATGCTGCGATTCGGCGGAGTAACAGGGGTGCTTTGAAGCAGTGATTTCAGCTTGCCGACAACTCATGGCGCGCCACCTCTCTTTCCTGATAATAAGCTTGAAACAAGTCGCTGCGATAGGTTTTGTGTTTGCGTTCCAGCAGGCAATTGACCATTTTATCGAGTAGCAACGCGGTTCCCTGATAACCAACCGACAGGATGCGCTGCGCGCCCAGCCGGTCCTGGATCGGAAAGCCGATCCGTACCAGTGGAATATCGGCCTGTTCTTCCAGATAGCGGCCCACCGATGGCCCCACGGCCAGATTCACCTGGTTTACTTCGCTACGGGTCCGCACGATCGACATATCGGTTTCTTCAATCACATCCAGTGGATTCATGCTATCCGTCAACAGCTCCACCACCGCTTTGCGCCAGCCGGCACTACCGCCGCCTGTCGCCACCACACCGGGAAACATGCCGTTTTCAGCGCAAAATCCAGCTAAAGCAAAGACCAGTTCCGGGTCGCCGAACAAAACCGGCCGCACCTGAAATGAATGTTTGTGCGCATCAATCATCGCATCCATCAGCAAGCCGCGTTCCCGGCGAATCGCTGCCGGAACCGGCTTATTCAGCACCGCCGATAAGGCTTCGATGAATTGGTCGCTATTGGCCAGGCCAATCGGGATCGGCAGCTTATATAGCGGAACGCCGTAAGAATCTTGCAGCAGTTGCCCCGGCGACAATTTCGCGTCGACCGGCCCGCCGAGCTCCAATGTTGCAAAGGATCCGGCCATTTGGGCGATCTCGTCGAGCGGCGTGCCGCCGCCGGCCATTTTTCCGTAGCAATCTTCATAGGGGCGATCCATTGTCTCGCTGATATCCGGTAACAAAGTATACTCGGCGCCAAACCGCTCCAGGCATTGTTTGATTTCCCGCAAGTCGGCTGGACTGAGCGCCGCCGGCACGATGATATTGATTCGTTCGTGCTTGCTGACAGGCGCAGTCAGCTGAGCCAGCAACTCTCTGAGCGTGAGCCAGTAGCCTTCCGTGTGCGTTCCGCCGTAGCCCGGCGTCGCCGCCGTAACGATCCGGCACTCGCATTCGGTTTCCGCCTGATATTCGCTGGAAATCTGCCGGATATCCTCGCCAATCGTTTCCGCCAGACAAGTCGTGAGAATACCGATCAATTTCGGCTGATACACCCGTCGGACATTGTCCATCGCCTTTTTCAGATTGGTTTTGCCGCCATAGACGGTGCCCTTTTCATTCAGCGCCGAAGAAGCGACGTCGACCGGTTCATTGAAATGCTCGGCAATATGGCGGCGCATGTAGGTACTGCAACCTTGCGAGCCATGCAGCAGCGGCATCGCCCCTTCAATTCCCTTCAGGGCCAAAATTCCGCCCATCGGCATACACATATGGCAAGGGTTTTGCGATAAGTCCCGGTTATACTTGCCCATGGCGCACACCTCCCTGAACTGCTTGCCAGACTGGCGAGCCCAGCGTGGAGTAGACTTCGGCGGCGAAATTCACTGCGCCGGCATACCCGCTGAGTGGATGCTTGCGATCATGATTGTGGTCAACAAACGCTACGCCCAGTTTGTAGGCCAGCGGACGTTCCTTGACCCCGCCGACCAACAGGTCCGCTCCCTGTTCCAGCATGAACCGCTCCAGTTCGGCCGGATTGGCGTCATCCAGAATCACCGCGCCTTCATTTACCAAACTGTCCATCTTTTCATATTCTTCTTTGCGGCCGGTCTGGGTGCCGATCATCACGACTTCCATGCCGATTTCGCGAAACTGCTTGATCAGGGAAATCGCCTTGAAACCACCGCCAACATAAACCGCCGCTTTTTTTCCCTGCAACCGGGCTTTATACTTGAGAATGGTCGGCATCACCCGCGCCGACTCCTCGGCGATCAGAGCTTCCGCCTGTTCAATGATCGACGGATCGTTGAAATGCCGAGCAATCGCCCTGAGCGTTTCCGCCGTGTCGTCAAGGCCGAGAAAGGAAACGGACAGACAGGGAATACCATATGCTTCCTGCAGTTTGCCAGCCAGATAATGCATGGACCCGGCGCATTGAATAATGTTGAGATCGGCATTGGCTGCGCCGCGAATCTGTTCGTAACGCGAATCCCCGGTAAACACCACATTGACGGTTACGCCGATTCGTTCCAGATAGCTGCGGATGATCCAGGCTTCGCCGGCCAGGTTGAAGTCGCCGAGGTAATTGAGCCGAAACCGTTTGGTGTCTTTTTCCACCGGCTGCGGCGGTTCGATCAACTGGAACAGCACGTCGCAAGCAGCCCGGTAGCCCGCCGATTTGCTGCCGATAAAACCACTGGACTGCACCGGTTTGACCGGAATTCCATAGCGCAGAGAAGCCGCTTTGCAGACAGCATCCAGATCATCGCCGATCACACCGACCACGCAGGTGGAGTAAACGAAAACCAGCGGCGGCTGAAACTGGGGGATCAATTCATCCAGCGCCGCAGTCAGTTTTTTTTCACCGCCAAAGATGATGTCCTGCTCCTTGAGATCGGTGGAAAAACTGTTGCGATACAAATCGGCCCCGCTGTTCAGACTGCCACGGATGTCCCAGGTATAACTGGCGCAACCGATCGGCCCATGCACAAGATGCAGCGCATCAGCCACGGGATTGAGCACGACCCGCGCCCCGCAGTACACGCAGGCGCGTTGGCTGACGCAACCTGCTTCGCTATCGGTTTCACAGCGGATTTCTTGCTTTTTCCGCCCTTTGAACACAATCGATTGTTGACGATTCTCCAGAATAGATGGAACACCCATGACTGTCACCTCCTCTGCGTTAGTCTTATTTACATGACCAGTTCGAAGTCTTCATCGGCTGCGTTGCGGTCCTGCCGGTCGAGCAGTGCGCCGCTGATCATCTCGATCAGGCGCATGGCGCCGCGATAACCGACCACCGGCAAGTACGAATGCACGCTGCGATCGAGAACCGGAAAGCCCAATCTGACAAAGGGAATGTCTTCTGCTTTGGCAATAAACTTGCCGTAGGTATTGCCGATTAGTAAATCGACAGGTTCATTCTTGAT
>JBGSKE010000305.1:0-3649 GCA_041741355.1 Negativicutes bacterium
GCCGAACATGCCGAGGTTGGTGACGGTAAACGTGCCGCCGGAGATTTCGTCCGGTTGCAGCTTATTGCTTCTTGCCCTTGCGCCGAGATCGACCACGGCGGCGCGGATTTCGCGCAGACTCTTGGTTTCCGCTGCCCGGATGACCGGCACAATCAGGCCATCGTCCAGTGATACGGCGACGCCCATATTGACCGAGTCGTGGTAAACGACCTGGTTGCCGATGATACTGGCATTGACGACCGGGATCTCGCCGAGCAGCTGGGCGGCGCATTTGATGATGATTTCGGTAACCGAGGCTTTCTGTCCGGAGGCTTTAGCCAGCTGGTCCTTCAGCGCCATAGCCTGAGTCATGTCGACTTCGACGGTCAGGTGGACATGGGGCGCGCTGGTCCAGGACTGGCTCATCCGCTCGGCGATGACTTTGCGCATACCGACCAGCGGTTTGGTTCTGGTTGGGGCGGCAGCAACCGCAGGCGCAGCGCTCTTGGCTGCTGCCAGCACGTCATCCTTCATAATCCGGCCTGCTTTGTCAATCGCTGACAACTCAACGCCAAAATCCGCCGCCAATTTGACTGCGAGCGGACTGCTCTTGGCCGCGGTTTTGCCTTCGGCAAGCGCGAGCACGTCGCGTTCGACAACCATGCCGTCAGGGCCGGTGGGAATTACCAGGCTAAGGTCGACGCCTTTATCGCGGGCGGCTTTGCGGGCAGCCGGCGAGGCTTTGACCCAGCCGAAACCGAGAACGTCGCGTTCGATGACCATGCCTTCCGGCCCGGTGGCCGTGACTTTGGCCAGGTCCACCCCAAGTTCTTCCGCCATTTTACGGGCGGCTGGCGAGGCCTTGACCCGGCCGTCGCCGGTGATCTGGGCCGGCGCGGTCGCAAGGATGGAAGCTGCCGGAGCGGGGGCAGCAGTTGCAGGAGTTGTTCCGGCAGCTTCCGCTACCTTAGCCGAAACTGCGGCAACAGCCGTTGCGGCGACTATTTCGCCGGCCTCGCCAACAACGCCGACAATCGCTTGCACCGGCGCCACTTTGCCTTCCGCTACCCTGATTTCCAGCAGGATGCCGCTGGCGGTTGCCTCTACTTGGTTGGTGATTTTATCGGTCGCCACTTCAAACAGCAACTCACCTTGATTCACTGCTTCGCCGACTTTTTTAAACCACTGAGTGACCGTTCCTTCGGTCATTGTCAGCCCCAATTGGGGCATCTTAATTTCTGCAGCCATGAATAGGATCTCCCTTCGTTACATACCCAGCACTTTAGGCAACCACAACGACAGTGCCGGAATATAAGTGATTAAAATTAGCGCAACAGCCGAAGCGAGCAAAAACGGCATGATCGCTTTGGAAATATCGGTCAAGCTCAGGTCGGCGATATTGCAGGCGACATAGAGGTTAACCCCTACCGGCGGTGTGATTTGTCCGATAGCGACGTTAACTGTCAGCATGACGCCAAACAATACCGGGTCAACATTCAGCATCTTGATAATCGGCAGGAATATCGGCAGTAGAATATAGAAAATCGAAATCGCATCCAGGAAGCATCCGGCAATCAGCACCAAAGCATTGATGATCAGCAGAATGAGCCAGGTAGACTTAGTGAACGCCAGCATTGCCGTTGACGCCTGTTGCGCAGCGCCTTCGGTGGTAATCAACCAGGCGAACAGCGAAGCACTGGAAACGATCAACATGACAACCGCCGAACCGACCGATGCATCGATCAGCAGTTTTTTCAATTTGTTAAACGTTAATTCCTTATAGATGAAGAACCCGACAAACAGTCCGTAGACCGCTGCTACGCCTGCCGCTTCGGTCGGCGTGAACACGCCGCCATAGATGCCGCCCAGAATAATTACCGGCGTCATCAGGCCCCAGGCTGCATCCTTGAAAGCAAACCAAATTTCAGCAGCCGTTGCTTTTTTGCCGGTGCCGCCATAGCCGCGTTTTTTCGAAATAATATAGCTGACCACCGCCAATGCCACCCCCACCAACAAGCCAGGGATCACACCGGCCATGAACAGTTTGCCGATCGATACCTCGGCGATAACACCGTAAACAACAAAGGCGATACTGGGCGGAATAATGATGCCAATTGCGCCGGCATTGGCCATCAGCGCGCAGGAAAACCCTTTGTCATAACCGGCTTTCACCATCGCCGGGATCAGGATCGACCCGAGCGCCGCCACGGTGGCTGGACCGGAACCGGAAATCGCGGCAAAGAAGCAACAGGTGACGATCGCCACAATTGCCAGGCCGCCGGTCGTATGCCCGACACAGACGTTGGCGAATTTGATCAGTCGACTGGAAACGCCAGCCGCTTCCATAACCATGCCGGCCAGGATAAAGAAGGGAATCGCCAGTAGGGCAAATTTCGCCGTCGCCGAATACATGGTCAGGGGAAATACAGCCATCGGCGCGTCGTTCAGGAATATGGTCAACAAACTGGCCATGCCCAATCCGACTGCAATCGGCGTATTCCAAAGCAGCAAGAACCCGAACATCAGAAACAGGAAGATGCTTGCATCCATAAACATTATTGCCGGCCTCCTTTTTTCCAGGTAAGCCAGCCGGCTTGCGCAAATCGGATAAAGCAGAACGCGGCGCCTACAGGAATCGCCAGGCTGACGATCCATTCCGGCATGCCGAGCGCTGGAGTTTCCTGTTTAAGCATGATCTGCGTTTCAATCATGTCCAGACTTAAAACAAACATAATGCCGAACATCCCAAGTGTCAACAGGGTTACCAGTGCGGCTACCCAGCGACGGGCCAGCCCCGGCATCGAGTCGACAACCAGGCTGAAGCCCAGGTGCGCGCCTCGCTTGGCGGCTGCAGCAGCCCCGATAAAGCAACTCCAGACAAATAAGTTTGTTGTCAACTCTTCGGTGAATGCGATTGAGGTGCTGAGCAGATAACGGGAAACGACATTGGCAAAATTGAGGATCATCATGGCGCCGAGCGTCACGATCAAAAACCAGTCCTCCAACGTATCGAAGACTTTCCAGAACAAGGACTCACCCCCTACGGAATAATCAGTGAAAAGCGGTGGCCCGGTCAACCGGACGCGGGCCACCCTAAGTTATTGATGTCTAATCACTCTATCATCAGTTTATTTGCCGGCAGCGACAAACAGATCAAGCAGCGCTTTGCCGATAACCGGCTCTTGTTCTTTGTAAACGGAAGTTACTGTTGCCTGGAACGCCTTGATTTGTGCCGGCGTCAACACATTGACTTGCAAGCCCTTTTTCTTCATCTCATCAAGTTGTTTTGCTTCATCTTCGCGGGTCAGCTTGATGTTGAGCGCCATTGCTTCTTCTGCGGCTTTTTTCATGATTGCCTGGGTATCTTTGTCGATCGAATCCCACAACTTCTTGTTGACGCCAAGTACGATCGGGTCATACGAGTAGTTGCAGATAGTCAAGTATTTTTGCACTTCATTCAACTTGGTGGTGTAGATGACCGAGATCGGATTTTCCTGTCCGTCGACCGTTCCCTGTTGCAGGGCGGTGAAGACTTCCGAGAAGCTCATGCTGGTCGGGTCGGCGCCCATGGCTTTGAACAGGGCGATATACATTTTCATGCCAGGCACACGGATTTTGAGGCCTTTCATGTCGTCGGGCGTTGCCAGCGGACGCTTGCTGTTGGTCCATT
>JBGSKE010000306.1:0-4479 GCA_041741355.1 Negativicutes bacterium
GCAATTGTTCCAGCTCCCAACGAAGTGGAAAAGGTTGTGTCGGCAGCAGCATAAATATTATAGGTAAATGCCGCTCCATCCGGGCTGGTAATCCGCATATTATAGTTATGCGCCATCCCGTCAACATCATAAAGAGTAAAGCCAACGTCATGAGTACTTCCTGCGGCGGTGCCATCAAGTTGCATGCCAGAAGCAAATCGGATGTTACTCTGTGGTAAGCCAGTTGATGCAATCGCGACATGATTCGCGCCAGCAGCCGGAGCAATGCCGATAGTATTGCTCAAAGTCAATGCTGGCAGAGTGCCTGCAACAGTGGTAAAGGTGTACTGTCCTGCCGCATAAGCAGCTGTACCGGTCTGAACCGTAGCCCCTAAGGAGTCAGTAATGGCATAACTCCAGGCTGTCGGTCCTGTGTTGGTAAAGGCAACGCTATAGGTTTGCGCTGCGCCGGCCGCATCATACAAAGTAACTCCCGTTATCGTATTGGTGCTCGCCAACGTACTATTTAGTTGCAACCCATCTGCCATCACCAGGTTTTTGCTCGGAACTTCATGCAGCACTACTTGTTTCACCGTATTTATTTTTCCAGCTGAATCGAAAGTGATTTCAGTCAGCGGGTTGGACACACCGATTGTCGAATCGGATAAGCTGGCTTTGGTCAACCACGTCCGGGTCAAATCATCTGTTTTAATGAATTTTTGCTGCAAAGTTTGAACCCGCCCCAGTGAATCATATATCTCCTTTGATGTTTGGGCCGACGAGCCTGGTGTATCGGTACCGGACAAATTGTTGATGAATGTCATTGAAGTCGTCGCTACGGCCGGCAGGGTAATTCCCGAAGGAATCGTAATTCCTGTGACCTGTCCGCTAGTATCAACCACTCCGTCTACACCCAACCAGCCCATGACTTTCAGACCGGTTCCGGGCACCACATAGTTGCCGGTTCCGTCAAAGTCAAAATTTCCAGCACGAGTGTAATATTGGTTGAGTCCGTCGGAAACGATGAAAAATCCTTGATTCTGAATTGCCAGGTCAGTTTGTTTACCTGTTGGTTGATAACTGCCGCTAGTCATTATTGTGTCAATTGCTGCCAGCCCCATGCCAAGGCCAACTTGGATTGGATTGGTTCCGCCGCGGGTACCGGTTGCCGAAGCAGCTCCTTGCATGGTTTGGCTGATTACATCGGAAAAATTCGCGCGGCTTCCCTTGTAGCCAGGAGTATTGACGTTTGCGATATTCGCGCCGATTGTGTCCATAGCTGTCTGATGATTACGTAGACCGGCCACGCCGGAGAACATTGAACGCATCATAGTGAAATGACCTCCCTCTATAATAAATGGCCCTGAATCATGCGTCGTGCGGTTGCTTCAATCCTTCGGCAACCGGGGACTCCCTTGAGAGGTCCAGTCCTATACGATCACGGCGCTGTCAATGTTTGTAAACACATTGTCCCTGATACTGGAGCCATCCATGGCCGTGATGACCGTCCTGTTGGTCACACTCACTACAAGCGCCAAATCGTTGTTCATCAAAATCAACGATTCCCTTGCTCCCTTTTGCGCCGCTTTGTCTACGGCATTTTTCAATTGATTCATCTGTGTCGGGGTTAAATTAATGTTGCGTGTCTGCAAGCGTTGTGTCGCATGCTGGGAAAATTTCACGCCACCAATCGTCTGATTGAGGATTTGATCAAATCCGCCTGCCAAGTTCAGCATCCCTGCCGACTGGGTTTGTTTGGGTGAAGACGAAAGAGGTTGAATCGGTTGATTGTTGAAATACACTCGATTTTCTGTCATCCGGTTGTCCTCCGTTATTTATGACGTGATTGCAGTAATAGGGGCGGTTACGGACAGGATTTTTTTCAATGCCAGAGATTCTTCGCCGACTTTTACGAGCGGCTCGCCATTCACAATGCGAACGGATGAAACAATACCGGTTTGCTCTACCCCGGCGTCATCAGCCCAGGTAACTTGCATGCCGATATAAGACGTAGCTTGCGTTATTTGCACCGCATTATTCATGTTTTTCATCTGTTCTAGGCTGGTAAACTGAGCCATCTGCGAGATGAACTCCTTGTCTTCCATTGGCGCCAGCGGGTCCTGATGCTGCAGTTGCGTCACCAGTAGCTGTAAAAAATCATCCTTACCAAGGTCAGTGTTGGATTTTGTTGTTGACGTATTGGTGTTTGAAGCTGTACCTGATGAATAGTTTACGCCTGTTACTGCCATGCGTGTTCACCTCCTTTTTTTATTTACACCCGATAATCTACTGCCGTGGCGGACATGATCTGTAGCTTGCCGCTACTGGAAAAGGCCGTTGCATCATCATACTCATCGGGTCGCGCGTGATTGATCATACTGCGCATTTGCTGTTGTTGTTGCTGAGCCAAAAACTCCTGCATGCCGCCGAAGACGCCGTCTGAGTCAAATTGCCAACCTTGTTGCGACATTTCCTGCTTTAATTGCGGCAGGGAACTTTCCAAAATACCCCGTACTTCAGAGCTAGCCGCATGAAAGGCCGCCGTCACTTTATCGCCGTCCACATTGATTTTGACGGTAACTTCACCCAGGTGCTCCGGTTTGAGGGTGATAATCACCTGTGAACTCTTCAGCTGCTGGGACGGAGAAATCATCCCATCCATAACCTGCTTGACTACTTCATGCAAATCCGGCCTGGGTTGTGCTACAGGCGGAGTAACGACAGCAGGTTCATTTACCGATGCCATTACTTTGTCAAAGCCAACCGGCGCCGTTAGCGAAGCATCTTTTTTTTCTGACAACCCGGCTTCCAGGTCAGCCTCCGACTCTGCCATTGACCGTTTCGGCAGTTCTTGCTCCGTTGAAGTTTTCACAACCGTTTCCACTGCCGGTTGAGAAATTTCGAGCAGCGGCGTAACATTCTCCGTATCCGCACTTTCCGTTGGATTTACCAGTACCGGCTTACCAGCTTGGTTTAGTGATGCAAGCGAATCAACCGGCATCGTAGGCGCTACGGATACTTTGGCGCCACGCATGTCCTGCTGAATCTGTTGTTGAATGAGGGTTTCCGGATTTATTACCGGCTGGCTAACCGCTACTGCCTGCGCATTTACCGGTTGCCCTGACGATTGGTTCACCGCTGGCTGTTGCACCAATTCTGCTGCAACGCCGGGTTGGTTCGCAGGTACATTTACTGGTGCGATGTCCGTGCTGACCACAGAATTCACGGGAGGCTTTGTTGCAGGCAATTCCGGATCGATCTGCACTGGGGCCACCGGCGAATTTGTCGATAAATTTGGCATTGCGCCAACTTGCTTAGCGTTGATCGCTACACTGCCAGTCTGAATCGTATTCGTCGCCGCCATTCCATCAGTTTGTTGCAGATTTTGTGCTTTTTGTGGATTTGACTTGTCGGCAGTAAACAGATCTGTCACCGCATTGCCTACTCCGCCGACCAGCTCAGACAACACTGGGGAATTGACCACTGCCGGAACCGCAGCTTGCGCAATCAAAGGCAAAACCGTTGCTACCCCTGCGGCAATACCCTGCAAAGCAGCATTTTTTAACTCAACCAGCAGTTCTGCTGCCACCGTTGCCGGTGGATTATCGGCTTCGGTTGAGACAGGCACGACGCCAAACGGAATGGTGGTCGTTGCATCTTCGCTGACTTGCGGAAAGTCTTTTTCCGGCCCTTTTTTCACAGTGACTTTGCCGGCGGTCTCCCCTCTCGTAGTTGGCTCATCCAAAGCAGCCGACAATCGTTCGGAAAAATCGGTTGTCACCGCTTGCATTTGATCCTTGCCTATTGGTTGTTTAGCTGGCAGCTTCTGCGTATTCATCGCAGACACGGTTGCCATCAGTTGGGAAAGGCTCGCCGAATTTTCTTTGTTGAACGTCATTTCCATTTTTTCACCTCCTTTCGTCGCGGTTTATCGCGCTATTTGCGCTTTATCATCGCCTGTGTCAGGCGCGCCGCTCGTTTCGGTTCTATTGTGCCCAGAATCTTCGCTGCTGCATCTTCTTCCATCCGCGATAGAATCATGACGACTTGCTCGTCTTCCAAATTATTAAAAACTGCAACAGCTTCTTCCGCTTTCATGGCGCCGTACAGTTTGGACAATTTTCCATAAACCTTGCTTGTTTCCGGATCAAGCTTCCCTGCCGGTGATTTTGCCGTTCCCGACGGTTGTAGCGGTGAAGCGGACGCAATCGCCGGCGCTCCGGGCGTGGTGGTTGCGGGGCCGGACACTGCCGCCGGCTGTTTATCATCTTTGCCCAAATCCACCAGGGGAAAATTGGTTTGCGGGTTGGTTGACGGTTTCTGCTCCGCTGGTTTGGACCCGATCCCGATTTTTTCAAGCAACGGTTCCGCTTTTTTGATCAGATTTTCTGCTCCGTCAATAACCGAGGCCAATTGCATGCGATAGGGGTCAATCTGGGCGTCCATTTCAGCGGGAAGCGGAAACCAACGTTGATATAGTCCTGTCAGCGCCACCCCAGC
>JBGSKE010000307.1:0-4160 GCA_041741355.1 Negativicutes bacterium
GGACAATTTCATCCATCTTCAGCGACAGTTCGTGGGTCTTGCTAACAGTCCGACTCATGAGTTCTCCTTTGCGCTTCCCGCCGGGAAAGCCCTTTTCCATTGTTTATTTAATTCGACACGTCCTGTTGATAATTCCTGCAAAATCAAGGCTGAAAAAGAATATTTCCTGCCAGACAGGAACGTCGCGATTGGCAACGAATATGATAGTATCAACTCCAAGGAGGTATCGCGTGGATACTATACAACTCACCATTGACGGTAACCCGGTTCAAGTTCCGCCAGGAACTTTTGTCCTGGAAGCTGCGCGCCAAACCGGCATCAAAATTCCAACCCTGTGTAGCCTAGCTGATCTGACGCCGACCGGCGCCTGCCGGATGTGCGTCGTAAAAATCGAAGGCATGAAAAGTCTCGCTGCATCCTGCGTACAGCCGGTTAGCGAAGGGATGGTCGTGTACACGCATACACAGGAAGTTCTGGAAGCGCGACGGATGGTGCTGGAACTGCTGCTAGCCAATCATCCTGCAGATTGCTTCTCCTGCGGTCGCAATTTGAACTGTGAACTACAGACACTGGCCGCCGATCTCGGCGTAAAGAAAGTACGGTTTGAAGGAGCCAGACGTCACTACTCCCTTGATGATACCAATCCATTTATTGTGCGGGACAACGAAAAGTGTATCTTGTGCGGACGTTGCGTCCGGGCGTGTCAGGAACTGCAAGTGTGTAACGTGCTCGATTTTACCGGTCGCGGCTTTGACACGAAACTAGCGCCAGCTTTTGATACGCCGACGCGCGAGTCCGATTGCGTATTTTGCGGCGCCTGCGTTGCTGCCTGCCCTGTCGGTGCACTGACTGAAAAAGTGCTCTGCCAGGATGGCCGCCCCGACAAAAAAGTCCGCACTACGTGCCCCTTCTGCGGCGTCGGCTGCAATTTCGACCTGAATGTCAAAAACGACAAGATTATCGGCGTTACTTCCGCCCCAGACAGTCCGGTCAACGGACGCTTACTCTGCGTCAAAGGCAGATTCGGCATCGATTATGTACATAGTCCGGACCGCCTGACGACTCCGCTGATTCGCAAAAACGATAAATTGGAGCCTGCATCCTGGGATGAGGCGCTGGATCTTGTTGCCGCAAAGTTCGCCGCCATTCGCCAGACGCACGGCCCCGATTCCTTGGCTGCACTCAGTTCAGCCCGTTGCACCAACGAAGAAAATTATGTTCTGCAAAAATTTATGCGCGCGGTAATCGGCACAAACAGTGTCGATCACTGCGCCCGGACCTGACACAGCCCCACCGTGGCCGGTCTGGTCACAGCTTTTGGCTCCGGCGCCATGACCAACTCGATCAGTGAAATCAGCGACAGCTCGATGCTGTTTGTGATTGGCGCCAATCCCTCGGAAGCTCATCCTGTCATTGCTGCTAAAATGCGCCAGGCTCGTCGCAAAGGCGCCGGTCTGATTGTAGTCGATCCGCGCAAGACGGAACTGGCTGCAATGGCCGATGTCTGGCTGCAGTTAAAGCCTGGCAGCGATGTGGCGTTGCTCAATGGCATCATGCACATCATTCTGCGCGACGGCCTGCAGGACAAAAATTTTATCGCCGGTTGTACCAGCGGGTTCGACACTGTCGCCAATACGATCAGTCACTACCCGCCTGACGTCGTTGAGCAAATTACTGGCGTCAAACCGGCCCTGCTGGAGCAGGCCGCTCATCTCTACGCGCAGGCCGAACGAGCCCAAATATTTTATACCTTGGGAATAACTGAACACTGTTGGGGGACCGACAATGTCCTGTCGATAGCCAATCTGGCCATGATCACCGGCAATATCGGCAAACCGTCCTCCGGCGTCAACCCGCTACGCGGACAGAATAACGTACAGGGCGCTTGCGATATGGGAGCGTTGCCAGATGTCCTGCCTGGTTATCGCAAAGTCTCCGAAGCTGACGAACGACAGCCTTTCGAACAGTGCTGGCAAGTCTCCTTGCCGTCGCTACGGGGGTTCACCATTCCGGAAATGTTTACCGCCGCTGTTGCCGGTGAGCTCAAAGCTATGTATATTGTCGGCGAAAATCCCGTATTATCGGATGCGAATGCGAATCATGTTCGTATAGCGTTACAATCGCTCGATTTTCTGGTGGTGCAGGAAATTTTCCTGACGGAGACAGCCCAACTGGCTGATGTTGTATTGCCTGCCGCCAGTTTTGCCGAAAAGGATGGCACTTTTACCAATACTGAACGCCGTATCCAAAGGGTCCGCAAAGCGGTAGAACCGCCGGGAGAGAGCCAAACCGATCTGGAGATCATCTTGGCTGTCGCTTCACGTATGGGCCACCCAATGGACTACGCCGGACCTGAATCAGTCATGCAGGAAATAGCCGCGCTGACGAGAATCTATCATGGTGTAACCTATGAACGCTTGCAAGGAAACGGCCTGCAGTGGCCCGTGCCGTCTCTTGATCATCCCGGCACAAAATTTTTGCATGAAAATGGCCAGTTCACTTGTGGGCTGGGGTGGTTTACACCAGTTGATTATCATCCGCCGGCGGAAGGTCCCGATCAGGAGTATCCCTTGGTTCTGACAACCGGACGACGACTATATCACTATAATGTCAGCACTTTTGGCAAGTCCGCGGCGCTGACCGAGCAACTCCCCGAGGAACTGCTCTGGATTCACCCGCTGAATGCGGTGGAATTGGCGTTGGTCAACAACCAGTTTGTCGAAGTCAGCTCCCGCCGCGGTCGGATTCAAACCCGAATCTGGATTACCAATGCCGTCCCTGCCGGATTAGTCTGGCTCTCCTTTCATTTTCCTGACGCACCGACCAACGAAATCACCAACGATGCCGGCGATCAGGTGACTCGCACTTACGAATATAAAGTCTGTGCGGTTAAAGTATCGTCAATCCAATAATTTCAGCCATCAGCAAAATTTTGTGGGCATCAACGCATTATTAGTATGCATAGATGCCCACACTCATTGATGCCGCACCAGCGCTGATTGTCAGCACTTTAGATCTTTGCGCAGTATTTCTGTATTTAGTTCTGCAACATTCAACACGATAGTCGCCATAATGTAGCGAGACTGAAGAACTTTATCGATTCTCCAGTCTCACCGCAACCAATACATTATTTTTATACTGTTAACATTTCGTGCTGTATTCATCAATCAAAGGTTCCGTCATCAAAGCGTACTTTTCGGCCGACTGCCCGATCCTCGTGGTATACGGGTGCGCGCCGCTGGTCATGTTGATCAGTACAAGCAATTCATTCAATAGTTCCTCACGCATTCCAAGGATGTTGGCGGCTTTGCATACTGCTGTAGTCATGATTCATTACCCTCCCTCATCTATTTGTACTCGCGTTGCATCAATTTCGCCTTTCACGACGCGACAACCAGGATTAGCGCTTATCGACAGGCGTCAAAAAGTGGGCTAAACCTTTCTGTTCTCAGTTATCCGCTACAGGTCGGTAGACGGTTCGCCGTGAAAGATGAAATTGTTGCAACTGCCTATATATCTATGCATTTATCATGCCAGTTTAAATAAAATTCCCAAATTTTCTTTGGCAACTTTCCAGCTTCGATTAAAGGATTTTCGTGCATAAAAGTGTAACGTAGCATAAGTAAATAAAGAAAGTACTTGAGGAATAAAATCATGCAAACGTTATTGGACAGATTGGTTTGGGAAAACAAATTGCTCTGGAGTCTGTCGGAGTCTTCCTTCGACGGGATTTTCCTCACTGATGCCGAAGGCTTGATCGTATACTTCAACCCTGCCTATATTCAGATTTCCGGTTTTCGCAAAGAGCAACTGATTAACCGGCACATTCAAGATTTGGTGCAAACCGGCGAAATTCCTGATGCCTGTTCGCCAGAAGTCATGCAGACCCTCAAACCGGTTACCAAATATATTCACTACCATCATGGAGTTTCGGCGCTTGTCACCAGCACGCCGATTTTTGATGATTCGGGCAAGATGGTACGCATCTTTTCCAACGTACGCGATATTACCCAGTTAATCAAGCTCCGCGCTCAGCTAGACGAATACTCGCGGCGGCTACGTCAGGCGGAATTGGTAAATCGGGCTGAAAATAAGCTGATCGTTGCCAGTAAGGTAATGGAAACAATCATCACAACCGCAGCCAGAGTCGCCAATTTTTC
>JBGSKE010000308.1:0-3571 GCA_041741355.1 Negativicutes bacterium
AGGCAAGCAGCCAGCCTGTGTTACTGCCTGCCCGCAAGGCGCGATGTCGTTCGGCGACCGGACGGCGATGAAACAACTGGCGGAAGCACGCCGCAAGGAGATCGGCGGCTTTGTTTACGGCGCGGCAGAAAATGGCGGTACCTCGACCTATTATGTGTCGCCCGTTTCCTTCGCAGCGATTGACCAGGCGCTGAAAGAACAAAAAGTGATTGATGGGAAACCGGGACGTTCGGGTATGCCGCAGAAAGTCGAAAACAAAGTGGACCAACTGGACGGTTGGGCGGCGGGCGTCTTACTGGCGCCGGTAGCGGCAGTCTTTGCCGCCGGTCGGGCCGCCTACAAATCGATGGCTGGCGAAAAAGACCAGGCCGATGACGCCGGTAAAGGAGGCGAGTCTTGATGGAAAAGCTGCTGGAAAGCGAAGGCAAGGTTCTCCGTCACGATCGTACGGTCCGCATCATCCACTGGCTGATTGCGCTATCCTGTTTCATTCTTGTGTTCAGCGGATTTGGTCAGATGCCGGTTTACAAGCGCTACATGATAACTGAATTGCCGGGATTTACCTGGACAGCCGACTACTTCATCACGTTGAAAATGCATTACATTGCGGCGGTCGTGTTGGTGTTCGCCAGTGTCTGGCATGTGGTGTACCATGGAATTCGCCGCGATAATGGCCTGGTACCGCGCAAAGGCGACCTCGGCGAATCGGTGAAAATCATGAAGGCGATCATCACCGGCGGACAGGAGCCTCCCTCCGACAAGTACCTGGCTGAGCAACGACTGGCGTATGTATTTATGGCTGGGACGGTGGCGGTACTAATTCTGACTGGCATCGTGAAGACGGTAAAAAGCATGGGGGTCGTTCTGCCGGAGGGACTGGTTTTTTGGTCGACCCAACTGCATAATCTCGGCGCGGTCCTGATCGTATTCGGCATATTTGCTCATCTCGGCGCCTTCATCGTGCCGGCGAACTTGAAACTGCTGGGGTCGATGTTCCATGGCAAAGTCGATCTGGACTATGTGAAGCACCGTCACAGCATCTGGTACGAAAAACTGAAGCGGCAGGCCCGCTAAAAAAGTTCAACTGTATTCGCAGCTAACCGATTGATTAGCTGACTGCCGGAAAATACCCTGCTTGCGCGGGGTATTTTTTGTATTAGGAAGCCCTGAAATAATGAAGAGCATATTTGATTTGAACCGTATAATTCGTCGTCAATGCAGCGATGCTTTTCGTAAAAATCAACAGGGAAGTTGATTTTAGGACTAATGCGACGGATGGAGCAGTTTAGTCCGTTGGGTAGTTGCTGCATGACGGTACGAATTCAGGTGAAAAACAACAATGCTCGGAATTATTCAGGGCTTCCTAATCTAATTCAGGACAGCGGAAAAAATGTAAAAACATAAAGTCAAAAATATTGACTTTCAAAAAATGGTTTGCTACAATCAAGTCAGAGGCGAAAACAGAACAGGTCTCTCTCATGAAAGGGGGACCGGTTCTTCCACTAAAAGACTCAGTGTAAATTAGAAACTAAAACATAAAAGATGGAGGGATAGATCATGGGAAGAGCAGTAGGAATTGACCTCGGGACAACCAACTCGGTAATTGCCGTACTGGAAGCCGAACGGCCGGAGGTAATCGCCAACAGCGAAGGCGGCAGAACAACTCCGTCTGTGGTGGCGTTCCGGGATAATAATGAACGTTTGGTGGGACAACTGGCCAAACGACAATCGGTGATGAATTCGACCAAAACCTTTTACTCGGTAAAACGGTTCATCGGCCGCCGTTATGATGAAGTGACGGAAGAAATGAAACTGGTTCCGTACAAAGTAGTAGCAGGACCGAACAATACCGTCAAATTCCAGGTCGAAGACAAGGAATATGCGGCAGAGGAAATTTCGGCCCAGATACTGAGAAAACTGGTGGATGATGCCGCCAAATATCTGGGCGAAAAAATCACCGACGCAGTAATTACCGTACCGGCTTACTTTAATGACGCTCAGCGGCAGGCCACAAAAGACGCCGGAAAAATTGCCGGACTCAATGTGCTGCGGATTATCAACGAACCGACTGCAGCCGCACTGGCCTATGGGCTGGACAAAAAGAAAAACGAAACCATTCTGGTGTTTGACCTCGGTGGCGGAACTTTCGACGTGTCGATCCTGGAAGTGGGCGATGGCGTATTCGAAGTAAAATCAACCAGTGGCGACACGCACCTGGGCGGCGACGATTTTGATAAGGTTCTCGTCGACTGGTTGGCTGATGAATTCAAAAAGTCGCATGGCGTTGACCTGCGTGCCGACAAACAAGCGCTGCAGCGGTTGACGGAAGCGGCTGAAAAAGCTAAAGTGGAATTGTCATCGGTGATGGAAACCACGATCAGTCTGCCGTTCATTACCGCCAATGCATCCGGGCCGCAACATCTCGAAGCGAAACTGGGCCGGGCGCAATTTGACGATCTGACTGCCGGACTGGTGAATCGTTGCCGCAAACCGGTGGAACAGGCCATGGCTGACGCCAAGCTGACTGCCAAAGATATTGCCGAAGTCATTCTGGTCGGCGGTTCGACCCGGATTCCGGCAGTGCAAAAGATGGTACGCTCCCTGACCGGCAAAGATCCCAACCAAAGCGTCAACCCTGACGAGGTGGTCGCGGTGGGGGCGGCGATCCAGGCCGGGGTCCTGACTGGCGAACTCAAGGATGTCGTACTGCTTGACGTGACCCCGCTGTCGCTTGGCGTGGAAACCATGGGCGGCGTAATGACCAAGATCATCGAACGCAATACCACTATCCCGGCTCGGCGCAGTCAAGTGTTCAGCACGGCTGACGACAATCAGCCGGAAGTGGATGTGCATGTACTGCAGGGCGAGCGGGAAATGGCCGGCGACAACCGTACACTCGGCCGGGTGAAACTTTCGGGAATTGCACCGGCTCCGCGCGGCATGCCGCAGATTGAAGTCACCTTTGATATCGATGCCAACGGTATTCTGACCGTAAGCGCCAAAGATAAGGCGACAGGCAAGGAGCAGACAATCACGATTTCCAACTCCAGCAATCTGCCCAAGCAGGATGTGGAGCAAATGGTCAATGCAGCCAAACAACATGCGGAAGACGATAAACAAAGACGACAACAGGTTGAAGTCCGCAATGACGTTGATTCGCTCGCTTATCAATCGAAGCGGTTGCTGTCTGAGCAGTCTGCCACATTGCCGGCGCATGTGAAAGGGTTGTTGGAAACAGCCATGGAGAAAGCCCGCAAGGCTCTCGATGACAACGCCGATGTTGCGACGTTGCGCGGTGTCAAGGCGGAACTCGAGCAGGCCTATAGTCAGGCTTGCCAATGCAAACCGGAGGCGCAGGGCCCAGCGGTGGAGAACCCGGTCGGCCAGAAAAAAGCCGATGATGTCATGGATGCCGAATACGAAGAAAAATAATTGAAGTCACATAAACCAACTTGATGAGTATCGAAAGAAAGCGGTGAGCACAGGATGAAGTATATTGATTACTATGAAGCGCTGGGCGTATCCCGGACGGCAACAGAAAAAGAAATCAAGACCGCTTACCGCAAGTTGG
>JBGSKE010000309.1:0-3898 GCA_041741355.1 Negativicutes bacterium
AGTTTTGCCGGACAACAGGAAAGCTATCTCAATGTACGCGGCGCTGATGAAGTGCTGGAGCGGATCAAGGAATGCTATGCTTCCATGTTTACCGATCGGGCGGTGTACTACAGGACCAAGAAAAACTTCAGCCACACCGAAGTAGCCTTAAGTGCGGTTGTTCAGATGATGGTGTTTTCCAAAGCGTCCGGCGTCATGTTTACTGTCAATGTAATCAACGGCAATGAGCAAAATATTTTGATTGAAGGATCTTGGGGCTTGGGCGAGTACATCGTCCAGGGGACGGTGACGCCGGATTTGTTCTGGATCGCCAAGCAGGACCTTTCCATCGTCGAACGCACGGTGCATGATAAATCCATTCAGTTGATTCGCAGACCTGGCGGCGGAGTGGTGGAGCAGGAAGTGCCGGACGATTTGCGCCGGATTCCGGTTCTTAGCGATGAACAGCTTCGGCAATTAGCCAAGTATGCGCTGGACATCGAAAAACATTATGGTTGCTTTATGGATATGGAATGGGCGTTGGATGAACGGACCGATAAAATATGGATTTTACAGGCCCGACCGGAAACGGTATGGTCGAACAAGCAAAAAACGCAAACGCAAGCGCCGCCCAACAAGCCTGTACATGTAAACCAAGATAAAGAGGGGGTTATGTCAATGAAAAGAGAAGTCGAAACCGCACCGGCTGTAGAAAGAATAGTTCTGGTCAAGGGATTGCCGGCAAGCCCGGGTCGAGTCAGCGGCATTGCCCATGTAATCCTGTCGCCGAATTTGATTGATAACTTTAAAGAAGGTGAAATCCTGGTCACGGAGATGACGGCGCCGGATTGGGTGCCGGCAATGAAAAAAGCCAAAGCGATTGTAACCGATTCGGGCGGCATGACCTGCCATGCGTCGATCGTCAGCCGTGAATTGGGAATCCCTTGTGTAGTTGGAACCAAGAGCCGTGGCACTTCGGCCACGACAAAAATTGAAACCGGCATGCAAATCACCGTGGATGCAACGAACGGTATTATCTATGACGGTGTGATTAGCGACCTGATCGCGGCGCCGCGTCCTGCCGAAGCCGGCCCGGGCTTTGCCGTCGAGACGTTTCCGGTGACAGGCACTAAAATTTATATGAACCTGGGCGACCCGGACCTTGCCCAACGCTACGCGCCACTGCCCAGCGACGGGATCGGTCTGATGCGGGAAGAATTTATCTGGACGACCTTTATTCACGAACATCCGATGTATCTGATTGAAATGAACCAACCGGATCGGGTAGTGAATGTGTTGGCGGAAGCGTTCCGCAAAGTGGCGCAGGCGATGGCGCCCAGGCCGGTCACACTGCGGTTCAGTGATTTTAAATCGAGCGAATACCGTGATTTAAAAGGCGGCGACAAATATGAACCGGCGGAACCCAGTTCTTTGCTCGGCTGGCGGGGAGCGTCGCGTTACTACGATCCCAAGTATATCGAGGCATTCCGGCTGGAATTGCGCGCTGTAAAAAAAGTGCGTGAAGAATATGGCTTTAACAATCTGCATGTGATGATTCCGTTTTGCCGCACGGTTGACGAGGCGGCGAAAGTGGTCGCGTTGATGGCGGAAGAGGGGCTTCGGCGCAGCGCCGACTTCAAGGTGTGGTTGATGGCGGAAATTCCATCCAATATCATTTTGGCCGACCAGTTCAACCAATACGTGGATGGTTATTCGATTGGCTCCAACGACCTGACAATGCTGATCCTCGGCTGTGATCGCGATAACGACACTGTTGCCAATATTTTTGACGAACGAAATTTGGCAGTAAAAAGGGCGATTCGCCATTTGATCGAGGTTGCTCACCGCGATGGCAAGACTGTATCCATTTGCGGCCAGGCGCCGAGCGTCTATCCGGATTTCACCGAATTCCTGGTGCGTAGCGGGATTGATTCGATTTCGGTTAACCCTGATGCAGTAAAATCAACCAAACATTGGGTTGCGCAAATTGAACAAAGAATTATTTTGGATAAGTTAACTGGCAGGGGAATGACAGAAAACAGCGAATATACATGGTAGCATAAACGCATGGAATTCAGAGAGGGGTGTTTTACATTCTACTGACGCCTCGACAGGAAAGAATCCTTGAAATGGTGAAGGCGGGCGGGCCGCTGACCGGCGAACAACTCGCCGAGAGAGTTGGCGTTAGCAGGGCGGCATTACGCCCAGACTTGGCGATTCTCATCATGTCCGGCGTACTTGACGCAAGACCGAAAGTCGGATATTATTACACAGGCAAGGGCGCTTTCAGCATGCTGACGGAGGAAATTTCCCGCTACCGCGTACGGGATATCCAATCAGTTCCCGTCGTCGTTTCGACGACTACCAGCGCCTATGATACCATCGTGGCTATGTTTCTCGAAGATGTCGGTTCCATTTTTGTTGTTGAACCCGGTGGCATCTTGCGGGGGGTTGTGTCCCGGAAGGATTTGCTCAAAGCGGCGATGGGAAGTCGTGATTTGCAAAAAATTCCGGTGAAGGTATTAATGACGGGGATGTCGAAAATGATAATGACTGATCCAGAAGAGTCTGTCCTGAATGCGGCGAAAAAATTGGTGGACGGCGAAATTGACAGTCTGCCGGTGGTCAGATCAGTTGGGCCGGAGATGGATAAGACCTTTGAAGTGGTTGGTCGTGTAACTAAAACAAACATCACCCGTTTGCTTGTCGAAATGGGACAGGGAAAAAGGAGGTAACCGTCATAGCCACTTTACCTATCATTTACGCACTATCCGACTCGATCGGCGAGACGGCGGAAATGGTTGCCCGCGCTACCGCCAGTCAGTTTGACTCCGGCAAATTCGATATTGTCAGGATTCCTTACATCACATCCAGTGTGCAAATTAAAGAAACGATGCGCGAAGCGTCCAAACATACCTGTATCATATGCCACACGTTGGTGTCGCCGGAGTTGCGCGAGTCCTTGTTGGAAGAAGCAAAAAAATATAATTTGCAGACGGTTGACATCATGGGGCCGATGATTCGGGCGATTCAGGCTGTTTCCGATTTGACGCCCAAACTGAAACCGGGCTTGATTCATATGCTGGACCAAGACTATTTCAAACGGGTGGAAGCGGTAGAATTTGCTGTGAAATATGATGACGGCAAAAATCCATGGGGTCTGTTGAAAGCAGACTTGATTCTGGTCGGGGTTTCCCGTACATCCAAGACTCCGCTCAGCATGTATCTGGCGCACAAAAAAATCAAGGTGGCGAATGTACCGTTGGTGCCGGAAGTGCCGCCGCCGGATGAGCTGTTTCAAGTTTCGCCGCAAAAGATTATTGGACTGGTCATTGATTCCAGTAAACTGAATGAAATCAGGGCAGAACGGCTTAAAATTATGCGATTGCCGCCAGATGCCAATTATGCGACGTTGAACCGGATCGGCGATGAACTGGAATATGCGATGAAAATCATGGAACGGATTGGCTGCCCGGTTATCGATGTTTCGCACAAAGCAATTGAAGAAACAGCCAATACCATCATGGAAATCGTGTTTAAAAACAACCGTTGAACAGCGAATTAAGTAAACAAAAAATCCCGGCCAGTTCGGTCGGGATTTTTACTGCTACAGGAGTTGTGTAGTCAATTGACGAATTCTTTTGTTTCTACATTGTAGTGGATGCTGTCGGATGAAACGACAGCCAGACCGGGTTGAATCACTTTGACATTACCTTTGAACACGGCAACTTTACTTTTCCAGTTGTAGTCTACTTTATCAGCGGTGATGTGGAGGTCGGTGCGCTGGAAATCGGCGCCGCCTTCGATCATGGCGATTTCTTTGCCAAATACGACATAGGCGGAGTCGCCTTTGAAAGTGACATCATATTGCTTTAGCAACCAACCTCCGGTGCCCCAGAATTCGAGCGTGGAAAGTTTG
>JBGSKE010000310.1:0-15047 GCA_041741355.1 Negativicutes bacterium
AGGGTCGGCCCGCGATTCGATGATCGAGGCTTTCGGCTTCAAGGAGAAATACAATATGACTTATGGAGGGCTCGTCGAGCTGATGGTCAACGCCATGCCTGATCTGCCGAAGCCTTACATTTCCTGGGAAGATGAATTCTAAGCAGCGGACGGCTTTGTTAAAAGCCTGGTATGATACAACCCTGCAAAGTTATTTTCCGGCAAGCGACGAAGCATTCCGGCATAATACCGGCTTCGCCAATCCAGTCGGACAGGCTTTCCAGGAATCGATGGCGACGATTCTGGACGGTCTGATGGCGGGAACCCGTGGAGAGGATTTCGCAGCGCCGCTGGACCGCATCGTGCGGGTTTTGGCTGTGCAAGGACTGCCGGCTGGCGTAGCGATCCGTTTTCTATTCGTGCTGCGCAACCTGCTGGAAAAAAATGCGGAACTCGCGGTGAGCGAAAAGAAACAATGGCTGGCGCGGCTGGATAAACTAGCTGAACTATCGGTCGAAATTTGGTGCGAATGCCGCGAAACCCTTTCCCAGCTTCGAATTAGTGAACTCAGAAATCGCATCCAACAACTCGAAGCCGGTTCTACGTCCAGACAAAGAGGGGGGAACGCCTGATGGCCAAAATTGCAAAACCAGCGGAGTTGCTCAAAAACACCGGCTACGACAGCATGCCGGCTACCCACTGGATGGATACGCCGGTCGACTTTCGTCCGGGCACCTGGTTATTTCCCGGCAAAGCGGAAAGCCTGATTGCTGTCGATCTGCCCAATCCGCGTAAATGGTCGCCGGAAGACGCCGACTGGAAGCTGCCGCCGAACTGGAAAGAAATCATCCTGGACGGTATGCGGGAACGGTTGCAGCGCTATCGCTCGTTCCGTGTGTTCATGGATACTTGCGTGCGTTGCGGCGCTTGCGCTGATAAATGCCATTTTTACCTGGGGTCCGGCGATCCGCGCAATATGCCGGTTCTGCGGGCCGAACTGCTCCGGTCCGTCTACCTGTATTACTTCACGGCGACCGGCAAGGCGCTGGGGCGTTTCGCCGGCGCGCGCGAGCTGACCGAAGACGTGATCAAGGAATGGTTCTACTATTTTCACCAATGTACCGAATGCCGTCGTTGCTCCGTTTTCTGCCCCTACGGCATCGATACGGCGGAGATTACGATGATCGGCCGCGAACTGCTGAACCTGATCGGCTGCAATATCGACTGGATTGTCACGCCGGTCGCCAACTGTTACATGAAGGGCAATCACTTGGGGATTCAGCCGCATGGCCTGGTCGATTCGATGGATTTCCTGGTCGAAAATATTCAGGATATCACCGGCGTCAAAATTGAGCCGACCTTCAACCGCAAAGGAGCGGAAATTCTTTATGTGCCGCCATCCGGCGACATTTTCGCTGATCCCGGCACCTATGCATTGATGGGGCAATTGATGCTGTTCCATGAGACCGGCATCGACTATACGCTCAGTACTTATGCTTCCGAGGGCGGCAATTTCGGCAGTTTCACTTCAATGGAGATGGCCAAGCGGCTGAATGCCAAGATCTACGCCGAGGCCCGCCGTCTGGGCGTGAAGTGGATTCTGGGCGGTGAATGCGGCCACATGTGGCGGGTCATCCACCAGTTCATGGACACGATGAACGGCCCCGGCGATTTTTTGGAGACGCCGGTCAATCCGTTGACAGGAACCCGGTTTGAACATGCCAAAGCTACCGGCATGATTCATGTCACCGAGTTTACCGCTGATTTGATCCATGAAGGCAAGATCAAGCTGGACCCGTCGCGCAACGATAATGTGAAGGTCACCTTCCACGACTCCTGCAACCCGTCGCGGGGCATGGGTTTGTTGGAAGAACCGCGTTATATCCTAAACAAGGTCTGCAATAATTTCTTTGAGATGCCGGAAGAAACGATCCGCGAAAACACGTTCTGCTGCGGCGGCGGCAGCGGGCTCGGCGCTGACGAAAATATGGAGATGCGGATGCGCGGCGGCTTGCCGCGAGCCAATGCCGTGCGCTATGTGCATGAAAAATTTGGTGTGAACATGCTGTCCTGTGTCTGTGCGATTGACCGCGCCACGTTGCCCCCCTTGATGCAGTATTGGGTACCTAAGGTTGCGGTTTGCGGCGTGCACGAACTGGTCGGCAACGCGCTGATTATGAAGGGCGAGATGAAACGGACGCAGAACCTGCGGTTTGAGGAACTGCCCGGTGCAAAGGAGGATGGCAATGAATAAGAACCGCCTAGTAGCGCTGGGGTTGATCCTGTTTGTGTTGCTGTTCACCTTTCCGGTGCTGATGAATCTCGGCAAGTCGGTGACTAAAACCCAACCGCCTTCGCTGCTGCAGGACCAGACGGCGATGCAGGAACTGGCCGACAAACTCGGCGTGAAGAATATCGATGAGTTTCGCGAACGGCACAAGCAAGTGCTGGCAGAATGGAAAGACTCGGTGGTGCGGGATGGAAAACGGATCTACGTGACCAAAGACGGGCGAGAGATCCCGATCAGCCTTCAGAACCTAGCCAGTCAACCGCAGTATTGTAACGAATGTCATGATTATGTGGGAATTGAAAAGCCGAATTGCTGGACTTGCCATGTGGAACCGAAAGGAGGGGCCGGAAAATGAAAAAACCACTCAACATCAGTCGCCGGACCCTGATAAAGGCTACCGGCGCAGCAGCTCTCGGCATTATCCCGGCAGGAACGTTGCTGGTCAGAGCGGCCGGCAAACCTCATCCCAAAGCACTGCAGGCCAAGAGTTGGGCGATGGTCATCAATGCCAAGTTATGCCCGCCCGGCTGCCGCATCTGTCAGGAAGCTTGCCACAAGGCGCACAATGTCCCCAACATGCCGGATCCCAAGCAGGATGTGAAATGGATTTGGCAGGAATCCTACAACGCCGCTTTTCCTTATGAAACACACCCCTATCCGGATCAGGCCAACGAAAAACGCGCTTATCCGATCTTGTGCAATCATTGTGAAAATCCCTCCTGTGTCAGGGTATGTCCGACCCAGGCAACATTTCAGCGGCCTGACGGTGTGGTGATGATGGATTACCACCGCTGCATCGGCTGCCGTTTCTGTATGGCGGCCTGTCCTTATGGCGCTCGCAGTTTCAATTTCAAGGACCCACGGCCGCATATTCCGTCAGTCAATCAGGCTTATCCGACCCGCACGCCCGGCGTGGTCGAGAAATGCAATTTCTGCGATGAACGGCTGGCTGTCGGCCAGATGCCGGTTTGCGTGGAGGCTTGTCCGACTAAGGCGATTCTGTTCGGCGACCTGAGCGATCCCGCCTCGTCCGTACGGCAGGCTCTGGCGGCTAATGTAACGTTACAGCGGAAGACCAAACTCGGCACCCGGCCGAAGGTCTTCTATATCGTTTGAAGGGAGGAGAACAGCAATGCTTGAACACGCATGGAATGAAACCGGTCCCCGGTTCAAGGCCTGGTTGGCGGCGCTACTGCTCCTGATCGGCGTCGGCGGTTTCTGCTACTCCATCCAGCTCGGAACCGGTCTTGGTGTCACCGGCATGAGCCGGGATGTATCCTGGGGCCTGTATATCGGACAATTCACCTTTTTTGTCGGTGTGGCGGCCTCGGCGGTCATGGTGGTGCTACCTTATTATCTGCATGATGTCAAAGTGTTCGGTCGCATTACCGTCGTCGGCGAATTTCTGGCAGTCACCGCGGTCATCATGTGTATTTTGTTCATCTTGGTCGACCTGGGAATGCCGTCCCGACTGCTGAACATCATGCTGTATCCGTCACCGGGCTCAGTCCTGTTCTGGGACATGGTCGTACTGAACGGCTACTTTTTCCTCAATCTGCTGACCGGCTGGAAAGTGCTCGAAGCCGAGTATACAGGCATCCAAGCGCCTGACTGGGTGAAGCCGCTCATCTATATCGCGATTCCCTGGGCGTTTAGCATTCACACAGTCACCGCGTTCATCTACTCGGGGATACCGGGACGCGATTTCTGGCTGACCGCGCTTACAGCGCCCAAATTCCTTGCTTCGGCGTTCGCCACCGGTCCGGCGCTCTTGATCCTGATCAGTCTGGCCCTGCGACGGTTCACCGGTTTTGACGCCGGGCAGGAAGCGATCCGTCGCTTGTCGATCATTGTCACCTATGCGATGTCAATCACCGTGTTCATGATCATGGCCGAATTCTTTACCGCGTTTTACAGCCAGGTGCCCAGCCACATGTACGCCTTGAAATACTTTTTTGTCGGTCTGTATGGCGGCAATTCTTTTGTGCTGATTTCCTGGATTTTTGCCGCGCTCTGCCTGTTGGCGCTGATTCTGCTGCTCAATCCCAAGACTCGCGGCGATGAAAAATGGCTGACCATCGCTTGTGCCTCTACCTTTATCGCACTGGCGATCGAAAAAGGAATTTCCTTTACGGTGGGCGGTTTCATCACCAATCCTTTCGGCAGGGTGACCGAATATTGGCCGACACCTATCGAACTGGGGATCGTCCTCGGCATCTGGGCACTCGGCGCATTTTTGCTAAGTCTGTTCTACAGCCTGTTCGTTACCGTTAAACGTCGCTCCGAAAGGGGGCTTGTCTGATGCAAATGCTGATTGCGTTCGCCGTGGTTGCGGTCATTGCCGCTGCCGGTTATATCGGAGGAGCCATGCCGGGTCTGCAGTTTATCTTCGGCGTTGTTCTGCCGCTGGTTGCCATTATTGTTTTTGTCGTTGGTTTCGTGCGAAAAGTCTGGAGCTGGGCCCAGACACCGGTACCGTTTTGTATCGCTACCACAGTGGGGCAGCAGAAGTCGTTGCCCTGGATCAAGCAGGACAAGGTCGGCAATCCATCGGATGCAGCCAGTGTGATCCGCAGAATGGCTGCGGAGATTTTCCTGTTCCGCTCGCTGTTCCGCAATGTGAAGGCGGAAATCGGCCCGAACGGCTGGATGGGTTATCATTTTGAAAAATGGCTCTGGCTATTTGCCGTTTTGTTCCACTGGTCGTTTCTGTTCGTCGTGATCCGTCACTTGCGGTTCTTTTTCGTACCAATACCCGCGTTGGTCATGGGATTGGAAAAAATCGACGGCTTTCTGTTGCTGGACTTGCAGCCGCTGTTCCTGTCGGGAATCCTGTTGCTTGTCGGCGTGAGCGCACTACACCTGCGTCGGGTGATGATTCCCCAGGTTCGCTACATATCCCATGGCATTGATTTTGTGCCGCTGTTTCTAATTGCCGGGATTGCCCTTACCGGCATTCTGTTGCGCTATGTCTGGCCGACTGACGTGGTGGCCGTCAAGTCAATGACGATGGGCTGGGTTACGTTGAAGCCGGTTTTGCCTGCCAACATCAGTCCACTATTTTTTGCCCATCTGACGCTGGTTTCGGCGCTGCTGGCCTGGTTTCCCTTCAGCAAGCTGATGCACATGGGCGGCGTTTTTCTCAGTCCCACTCGCAACCAACGAGCCAATTCCCGCGAAATTCGCCATGTAAATCCTTGGGACTATCCGGTCCATACGCATACCTATGCAGAGTATGAAGATGAATTCCGTGATAAAATGAAAGGGTGCGGGCTACCGGTCGACAAAGAGTAAACAAGCGAAACCCGGCTGTTTCGGTTGGAGTGTTTTGCTTGCAGGGGCGCCGCTGGTCGGAGGAGTACTCCCCGATCCAGCGGCATTCGTCGGTTTTGGGCGTTGGTTGTGGTTGACGAAAAGAGAGGCGGGTGGTTGTCATTCTTGCTGCAATGCTGACGATTTCGCTCATTTTGGCGGCTGTTCTGTTTGGCGGACTGATTCCTCAGGGATTGCCGCCTGCGGCATATCTGGCCCGTTTTGGCGAAACGTTGGGCGGACTGTTTTTAATGTTTGGTCTGGATGATATTTACCGCACTAAAGGCTTTCTGTTGTTAGGGCTGATTCTATTTGCCCAGTTGGCGGTTTGCACCGGCAAACGGATTGCGCTGCTGCGCAGCGGCGTTAAAATTTGGCTGATCGGCTCTGTACTGATGCATGTCGGGCTACTGGTTTTTCTGGTTTCCACTGGGATCAGTCTCTGGTGGGGTCACAGCGTGATGGTGGAGGTTCCTGAAGGAAAAACCTTGTCGCTGACCCAACAGGGAGTTCCCTTTGATCTTCGTCTGGAGCGATTTTCAATCGACTACTATCCGGATAGCCAGGCCGTGCGGCAATACCGCAGCGAAGTGGTCCTGACCCGGGCAGGCCAGGAACTCAGGCGCGGCAGTTTGGAAGTAAATGAACCGCTCAGCTATGCAGGGGCAAAAATCTTTCAGATGAGCTATGGATGGTTGGTAGAAGGATCTGTTCGGCACTTGCCGGATGGAAAAGTTGAACCATTTTTGCTGACCAATGGAGGTTGGCTCGACCAGCTTGGCCCGGACAAAGACCGGCTGCGCGCCGTGCTTGTAGCGGACCCGGATAAACATCCCTCCCGGCCGCCTGAAGTCGCCTTTGTTTTGCTAAAAGGGTCGGGGACGCGTCAGACGGCGGTTGTCGCGCAGGGCGCTTCGGTCAAAGATTCGAAAGTGGAAATTCGTTTTGACCGGCTGCGGCGTTATTCTGGACTGCAGGTGAAACAGGATCCGGGAGTGGCAGGGATTTTTGGCGGACTGACTCTGGCGCTGCTCGGCTTGTTGCTCCGCTATGCGCCGATGGGAGGGAAAAAGGCCGTATGATTCAATGGGAAGCGATGCTGTTATTGTTAGTGTTTGTCGTGTATGCCGGAGCTACGATTGGTTTTGCTCTCCGTTACTGGCTGCGCAACAACCGGTTGGTTGCTGCGGGACTATTGCTATTGGGCGTGGCCTTTTCCCTGCACAGCGGGCTGCTGCTGGTGCGCGGGATTGCCGCTGGACGGCTGCCATTTAGTAATTTGTATGAATTCACTTTGGTTTTTGCCTGGATCACGACGCTGTTGTTTCTGTGCTGTGCGGTCCGGTTTCGCCTGTTGGCGGCAGCTCCTTTGGCAATGTCATTGACGACCCTGCTGGTTGGGCTTGCTGCAATGATGCCGCGCGATATCCGGCCGTTAATGCCGGCTTTGCGTAGTGGCTGGCTGCAATCGCATGTGGCTTCGGGAGTTTTGGCTTATGGCGCACTGGCAGTCTCAGCGGTGCTTGCCGTTGTCATGCTGACCCGGACAGAAGAGCAGGCGGCAACCAATTCCGCCGACTGGCTGGAAAAGTATTGGCGGATGCCATCATTGGCAGAACTGGAGCGCTACGTGCATGGGCTGATTGTATTTGGTTTTTTCTTTCTCTCAATCCTGATGGTGACCGGCGCCGTGTGGGCGGAGGAAACCTGGGGTCGCTGGTGGGGTTGGGACCACAAGGAAATATGGGCGCTGATTACCTGGCTGATATATCTGGTGTACCTGCACGGGCGCAGTCGGTTTGGCTGGCACGGACAGGCGGCAGCCTGGTTCTCCGCGGTGGGCTTTGTTGCAGTGATGTTCACTTTGTTCGGTGTCACTTATCTGTTGCCGGGGTTGCATAGTTATAAGTAATACGTGTGGACAACAGAGCACGAAAAAAGGCCGTCCCGATTGGGACGGCCTTAACTTATGCAGCGGATGGACTGACGGAGCCTGCGTCCGCGACGTGCCTCGCTGGGTTATAGTCTTATCGACCGAAGCCGCGAGTCTTTTGGAAGCAGTCCCGGCAATAAACCGGACGGTCGCTACGCGGGGCAAACGGGACCTCAGTTTCGCAGCCGCACTCGGCGCAAACGGCAGGATACATTTGACGTTCGCCGCCTTGGCTATTTCCGCCGCCAAAGTTGCCGCGCTGTTTACGGGCTGAGCGGCAAGCGGGACAGCGGCCCGGCTCGTTTTGGAATCCTTTTTCCGCATAGAATTCTTGTTCACGCGCAGTGAATTCGAAATCGACGCCGCAATCTCTACATTTCAGGACTTTGTCTTCAAACATGGATAATCCTCCTCTGTCTTCCTGCTCAGCGGACTCGGGACAGCGTGTCTTTCGGCCTCTCCGGCAGGCAAACGAGAAGAGGAAGGCGGGCACGGGTCGCGGGAACGAAATGTGGGCAGGCGCGCACCAAAAGTATAGTAGTACGCATTAATAATTATAGCAAAATCAAAAAAAACGTACAATAAATTTTCTAAAAAATGTCGCACCTTTGCCATGAAAAAGACGATTAACACAAAACAAGCCTTATTGCGACATGGGTCGGCACTAAGGCTTGTTTAGCCGATAATTATTTATAAACAGGGATGAATTGGTCCGCTTATTTCATGAACACAACAAGTCCGGCGATGGAGAGCAAGGCGATGATGCCAAAAACGATATCCGCTGTTTTTATTTTGAGAGCGTCAGCTACCGGGGGTTTTGCCTGTGCCATATACATTTCCCTCCTTTCCAGATGGTGGTATGGTAGTTAAATACAGCATACTACCGTGGAAAGTGGAAAGTAAGTTAATGTACGTTGAAATAGTTAATATACTAATGTAATCAGCATTTGCTATAGCGGAAAACCGGTCTGCCGACGGCGCCGTAAGAGGCTTCCTTTTCAAGATAGCCGATATCGCAGAAATAATCCAAGTATTTGCGGACGCTGACCCGAGATATGCCGACCTGGCGGGAGAGCTCCTCTGTCGTAAACGGTTCGTTGATTTCTTGCAAAAAGGAGCTGATCATGGCTAAAGTGTGGCGATCAAGGCCTTTGGGCAGTTGAGTCGCCTCCGTATCGGAGTGATCTTTGCTAAGAATGCGACCGTCCAACTCTTGCTGGGTTAACTTCTCGTGGCTGCGTATCAGTCGGGAACGGTTAGCATAGGCTTGCAACGCTTGCCGCAGTCGTTCAAAATCGAACGGCTTGATCAGATAGTCCACCGCACCGTTGCGCAAAGCATTCTGGATACTGTGACTATCGCGGGCGGCCGAGACCACCAGTACATCGACCGGACACTTTAACTCGCGGACCTTTTCCAGCATTTCGAGCCCATTCATGCCTGGCATATAAATGTCCAACAAGATAAGGTCGACGTTGGTCGCAGCCAGAAATGACAGGGCTTCTTTAGCGTCATTGGCGATGCCGGCAAGCTCGAATCCTTCCATTGTCTGAATCAGCCGGCTATTGAGGTTGGCTACCATTGGATCGTCTTCAACAATCAAAATACGGGTCATGATCTGTTTTTCACCTCATTATCCTTATATGGTATTGTTATGCGAAAAATGGCGCCTTGACCAGGTGACGATTCCAGTGTGAGCCGGCCATTGCGCCGCTCCAAAACTTTTTTGACTAAGGCTAGGCCAAAACCTCGGTTTGCCGATTTAGTAGAAAAACCCTTTTCAAAAATTGACGTTTGCAACTCGGTGGGGATTCCGCCGCCGCTGTCCTGTACTTCGATATATAAATGATCCGTTTCATAGGTCAATGTGAGTTTGACCCGCTTGCGCTCAGCGTCCTGCAGAGCTTCCATCGCATTGTCAACCAGATTGCCGATTAGGGTTACCAGATCATTGGTAAAATCAATATTATCCAGATTAGGGACAAAAGAATCGGGCTGCAGGCGCAAGTACACTCCCAATTCGCGAGCCCGACTGAGTTTGCCGATCCAAAAGCCGGCTAACACGGGGTCCTTTATGCGTTGCGCGACGAAATCGGTTTCCTCTTCCTGTTCCGACGATATTCGGGCGATGTATTCAGTCAGTTCATCATAGCATTTGAGTCGCACCATTCCCAGGATGACATGCAGCTTGTTCATAAAATCATGGGTTTGTGAACGCAGTGCTTCCACATAATTTTTGACGCCGGTCAACTCTTCGGCCATTTGTTTGATTTCAGAGCGGTCGCGGAAAGTTGCGATGGCTGCTACGGTTCGCTTTTCAACAGTGACCGGCACCCGGTTCATCACGACGGCAGTGCCGTTGAGCACTTCGTCTTGATCATATTCGGCAGTTTTTGTTGCGATTACATCCAACAGCCGAGTGTGGGGAACGACCGATTCAATGGGATGATTGACTAGTTTTTCGCCCTGCCCCTCCATGCCCAGTACGCGTAACGCTTCCTCGTTGACCAGAGTGACGTTTCCTTTGCTGTCAATCGCAACGATGCCTTCGCGCACTGACTGCAGCATGGCGTCGCGTTCCTGCAACAGGCGGGCGATCGCAAATGGTTCCAGGCCGAACAGGGTATCTTTGATATTTTTGGCCAGAAACAGCGCCCCCATCATGCCGAGCAACAAACCGAAGTAACTGGCGAAGATGACTGTAAACCGGCTTTCGCCCAGAGCCTCCGACGCACTGTCAACCGATATGCCGACCGCAACAGTGCCGATGGGTAAGTTGTCCGGCCCGAGGATCGGACTGGTCGCACGCAAAAAATAGCCCTGAGAAACCTGTTGCACAAAGATATAATCTTTTGCCTCCAGGGGTAGGCTATCATCTATTTTGGTTTCCTGCACCAAAGGCTTGGGCGAGGAGCGGTAGCGAACAGCGCCGCTGTTATCGTAAACGACAAAATCGGCTTTGGTGACATCGCCCAATAAAACCGCCCAATTGGCGATTTCCAGTGATTGCTTGTCACTAGTGAGCGATTCGATGATTGCCGGCGACTGGGCGACGACCTGAGCGATCCGGGTCGCATTCTTTCCCATGACTTCTTCTACAATTTCGTAGACTTTGTTCGAAATTAAAATATAAGTCGTGAACAGTGAAGATGCCACAACCACCCAGACCAACAGAATAATCTTAGTTTCCAGCGTCAACAGTTTTCGGCCCGGTACCGGTACGCTGCTGCCATGGAAGGAGAGACTGGCGTCAAAATTCTTGCGACGGACCTGTCGGGGCTTGGCGAAAATTTTCATGATAGTATCTGATTCGCTGCGAAGTGATGGAATCCTGCAGCATTTCGCTGATTTTTGGCAAAAAGAAAATAGGGAAACAAGAAGTTTTCGGAAGGATTATAAGAAAATTTTGCGAAAATTAATATAAATAGCAATTCGAAAAGAAAACTGCGAAACGATAGGTGCAAGGGGGAAATTCAATGAAGCCGCTGAGTCGTTGCCTGTTTACCGTGGTATTGGCTGCAGTGATGGTCGCGGGCGGGGCAGGCTGCGCCAAAAAACAGACGGTTGTCGAGCAGCCGATCGTTGTGCAGGCGGAGACGATCCAGCCGGGTCTGCAATCGGCTTCATTTACCTATGCCGGCGATGTGCGGGGGCGTTATGAAAGTCAATTCGCCTTTCAGGCCAGCGGGCGGATCAGTGAGCGGATGGTGAATAACGGCGATACGGTGACGACTGGGCAGGCCCTGATGCGGATTGACCTGGCCGACCTGAAAACGCAGCTGGAGCGCAGCAAAGCCGACCTGGCAGCGGCGCAGGCCGACTATCATTTGAGCGAACTTACTTATAGCCGTTACAAGGAACTAGCCAAACAAGATGTAATCAGTAAAGGCGAATTTGATAGTCACACGGCGCAGTTTCAGGTAGCCACAGCCAAGTTGCGGGCGGCGGAGGCCGCTTACAGGCAAACTTCGCAACTGTATGGTTATGGCACACTGGTTGCGGATGCCGATGGTGTGATTGCCGATATCAAGGTTGAAGCCGGGCAAGTTGTTTCGGCCGGACAGGAGGCGCTGACACTGGTGCGCGCCGGTGAGATGGAAGTGCAGATCAATGTGCCGGAACAACGGGTCGATGCGATTCGTCGGGCCAATAAAATCCGGGTAGGTTTCTGGGCGATGCCGACGCTCGAAGTCGACGGGGTGATCCGCGAGGTGGCGGCGTTGGCCGACTCTTCAACCAGGACCTATATGGTGAGGGTAGCGATTCCGCAGATGGATATCGTGCGGTTCGGTATGTCGGCCACAGTCAAGGTCTGGACCGGCGATGCTGCAGCCAAGCTTATCCTGCCAATGGCGGCGGTTTATCAGACAGGAAACAAGCCGCATCTCTGGTTGGTCGAAAACGGTGTGTTGCGATTGCAGCCAGTAGAATTGGGTGATTTTCTCTCGGATGGCATTGTAATTCGTGCGGGGCTAAAACCGGGTGATACGGTGGTTACCGCCGGTGCGCAGAAATTGCGGGAAGGCCAGAAAGTGAAACTGTGGGACGGTGCCAAGTTATGAAGGACCAGGGGTTCAATCTCAGCGCCTGGGCCCTGAATCACCGATCCCTGATGTTGTTTGTGATTGTACTGGTCTTTGTTACCGGTGTGATGTCTTATTTCCGACTGGGCCGCGAAGAAGATCCCGGGTATGTTATCCGCACAATGGTAGTGCAGGCCCAGTGGCCGGGGGCGACAGCTAAAGAAGTCGAAGAACAGGTCACGGACAAAATCGAGAAGAAGATTCAGGAATTGCCCGGATTGGATAATGTCATCAGCTATTCCCAACCTGGCAAAGCAACCATCTTTGTCAATCTGCGCGACCAAGTGACGGCAAAAGAGGTCTGGCCGTCCTGGGTCAAAGTCAGGAATCTGATCACGGATATTGCGCCTACTTTACCGGAAGGTGTGGCGGGACCGTTTTTCAATGATACATTCGGTGATGTGTATGGGTCGATTTATGCCTTGACTGGCGACGGCTTTTCCCTGGCCCAACTGGAACGCCAGGCCGACTCGATCCGGTTGTTGCTGCTCAATGTGCCGCAGGTTAGCAAGGTTGACCTGATCGGGGTTCAGCCGCAGCGGATCTATATTGAAGTCGAAAACAGCAAACTCGCCACGCTGGGGCTCGATCCCGACACCGTCATCGCGGCGCTGCAACGGCAAAATGCGATGAAGGCATCAGGACGCATCGAAACGACGAGCGACAATATTTACCTGCGCGTGACCGGTATTTTTTCCACCGTAGATAATATCCGCAATATCGCTATCCAGAAAAATGGACGGCTGTTTCGGCTCGGCGATATTGCCAACGTAAGCCGGGGGTACCCGGATCCGCCCCAACCGATGTTCTATTTTAACGGCAAACCGGCGATTGCGGTCACGGTGGCGATGGAAACCGGCGGTAATGTGCTGGAACTGGGCGAAGGACTGAAAACCGCGATAGGCCGGATCAATCGGGAAATTCCGGCAGGAATGCAAATCAGCCAGGTGTCTGACCAACCTAAAGTGGTGGAAGAATCAATCGGCGAATTCACCAAGTCGCTTGGCGAAGCCGTCATCATCGTGCTGGCGGTTTGTTTCCTGAGCCTGGGCGTGCGCGCGGGACTGGTCGTATTGGTCAGCATGCCGCTGGTGTTGTGCGCTGTTTTTTTGGCGATGGAAGCAATGGGCATCACCTTGCAGAAAATTTCACTGGGAGCGTTGATTATAGCCCTCGGCTTACTTGTTGACGATGCGATGATCGCTGTGGAAATGATGGAGTGCAAGCTGGAAGAAGGTTGGGCCAAAGATAAGGCCGCCGAGTATGCGTATACCGCTACTGCGTTCCCGATGCTGACCGGCACCTTGGTTACGGCGGCAGGTTTTATGCCGGTGGCTTTTTCGGCCGGCGGCGCTTCTGAATATTGTGGCTCGATGTTCTGGGTTATCACGATTGCATTGGTATCTTCCTGGTTGGTGGCGGTCACGGTGATTCCGCTGGTTGGACAGTGGTTGTTGAAAGCCCGCCAGCATCTGGCGCTGGCAGAAGGGGCGGAAAAACCGCCAGACACAAAATTCGTGAAGCGCTTTCGGCTTTTATTGGATAAATCGCTGCATCACCGCTGGTTGGTCATTGGGATAACCATCGGCGTTTTTGTCGTCGCGTTGATAGGTATGGCGCTGGTACGCAAGGAATTTTTCCCGCCGTCGACCAGGCCGGAACTGATTGTCGAGCTGACCTTGCCGACGGGTGCTTCGATTCACGCAACCGATAAAGAAATGAAGCGGATTACCGATTTGTTGAAACAGGACCCGGATGTTTTGAATGTCTCCGGCTATGTGGCCCAGTCTGCACCACGGTTTGTTCTGGTGCAGGATAGCTCGATGGCAGCCGACAACTATGGACAGTTGATCGTGTTGACGGAGGGTGCAGCAGAGCGGGATCGTCTGCGCAAAAAAATCGAAACCGAATGGACTGCCCAATTTCCCAATGTGCGGCTCAATACCAAAGTCTTGTCCAACGGACCGCCGTCGGCATTCCCGGTGATGTTGAGGGTAGTCGGCGAAAAGCATGAACAGGTGCAAAATTTGGCGGACCAAGTCCGGCAGACGCTGACCAGGAATCCGGCGGTTACCGGCGTGGTGTTCGATTGGTTTGAAAAAAGCCCGGTCGCCGTGCTGGAAGTGGACCAGGATAAAGCCCGGGCCCTGGGCATGGACAGCGCCACGCTGGCGACCAGTCTGCAGGCCAGTTTGTCCGGGATTGCCGTGTCTGAATTCCGCGAACGCGACAAAACCATCCCGATCATCATCCGCAACGACACCAGTCGCTGGAAACAGGTCGATAATTTGCGCAACCTGTATGTCAATGTCGATGCGGCTGCCGGTAAGTATGTTCCGCTCGAACAAATTGCCCATGTCCGTTATGCGCAGGAACACGAGTTGATCTGGCGGCGCAATGTATTGCCGACGATCACCGTTCAGGCTGCGATCCAGCCGGGTTTGCTGGGCAATGATGTCGCGATGGCCGTGTTAAAGGAACTGGAACCGTTGAACGAGTCGCTGCCGCCGGGTTACCGGATCGAAGCAGCCGGCGATCTGGAGGCCAGTGAAAAATCCGGCAAGGAACTGGCCGGGGTTTATCCGATGTTGCTCGGTGTAGTCATGTTGCTGCTGATGTTCCAACTGCAGAGCATATCCCGGATGGTGCTGGTCCTGTTGACTGCACCGCTCGGCATGATCGGCGTCAGCATTTTTCTGCTGCTGTTACAGCGCCCGCTCGGCTTTGTCACGCAACTGGGGATTATCGCCCTGTCTGGTATGATTATCCGGAATTCGGTTATTTTGATCGACCAGATCGAAAAACATATCGCCGAAGGCGAAAAACCATGGGATGCGATTGTCGATTCGGCGATCATCCGGTTCCGACCGATCATGTTGACGGCAGCCGCGGCAATCCTGGCGATGATTCCGCTGATTGGCAGCACGTTCTGGGGGCCGATGGCGGTGGC
>JBGSKE010000311.1:0-3230 GCA_041741355.1 Negativicutes bacterium
GGCAGCATCCAGGTCGACGGCGAATCGAGGGCTGTCGAGTCCGGCGACTGCATCTACATCCGGCCACAGCTGGAACATGTTTTAACCAATACTGGACAGACCGACATGGTCATGATGTTTTGCTACTCACCGAAAACGGTAGCGGCGCATTGGGCGCAAGAAATGAAAGGAGCGGATCAGGCGTGAAGATAGTGGACTGCGATATACTGGTAGTCGGTAGCGGCGGCGCTGCACTGCGGGCGGCGATTGCGGCGCAGGAGGCAGCGCCGGAACTGGCGGTGCTGGTGGCGACCAAAGGGAAGCCCGGCCTGAGCGGCGTTACGGCAAACTCCTGTTCCGACCGGATGGCGTTTCATGCCACGCTGCCTTATACCGAGCCGGGCAGCAAGGATGCATGGACCTATCACGCCGACGATATTTACCGTATCGGCGGCAAAGTGTCTGATAAAGCGCTGGCTGATGTACTGGCGCGTGAGGCGGCGGCAGCCTTTGATTATCTGGATGGGTTGGGCGTTCCGTTTGTCAAGAAAGACGGCAAAGCCGACCAGTTCGTTACCGATGGCTCGGAATACGCCCGGGCCTGCTATACCGGTCCGCGTACTGCCAACCACATTGAACAGGCGCTGGTAAAACGGTTCCATGAACTGAAGATCAATGCTTTGGAGTTTACCATGGCCGTGCGCCTGATTCACGATGGCGAGCGGCTATTGGGCGTAGTTGCTGCCGATAGCCGTGAAAAAGAGCCAGAGAAGGCACTGTTCATTATCCGCACGCCGGCTGTGATCATTGCCACCGGTGGCGGCGGCATGATTTATGAGCATAATGTGTTTCCCGGCGGCATGACTGGCGATGGATTTGCCCTGGCGCTGGAAGCCGGCGCCGAGCTGGTCAATATGGAATTTATCCAGATTGGCATCGCTTCCACCAAAACAAAGTTCAATTGTTCCGGTAGCATGATGCGGGCCATTCCCCGCTTGGTCAACTCCGAAGGGGAAGAGTTTCTGGCGAAATATTTCCCGGCAGGAACCGCCGCCGCCGAGATTGCCAATACCGTATTCAAGAAGGGCGCGACCTGGCCGGTTTCCTACGAGCATAAAACCCATATCATTGATGTTGCTCTCTATAAAGAATGGCGAGCCGGTCGCCGAACCTATCTGGACTTTGGCTACAATCCCCGAGGCTTCCGTTTTGACTGGCTGACCGAAGAAAATCAGGCCCGCTATCGACGTGAAATGACCAGTGACCGGGGCGAGGCAGCCAGAAACAAACTGCCGTTGGAGCGACTGAAAGAAATCAATCAACCCTCGATCGACTGGTTCAAGGAATATGGGATTGATCTGGATAAAGGCGACCTGATTGAAGTGGCCGCCTGCGCTCAACATTTTCAGGGCGGCATTAAAATTGACAGCCAGGCGAGGACGACCCTGCCTGCCGTCTGGGCAGCCGGTGAAACTGCCGGCGGCCAGCACGGCGCCAATCGACCCGGTGGCAATGCGTTACTCGATTGTCAGGTTTTTGGCCGCATTGCCGGTGAGGCGGCGGTGGAGTATGTGCGGCAAAACAAACAGAAATCTGATCCGACGCTGCTCGCAGAGCAGGAAAGCGTCCTGGCCGCAGCGCTGAAAACAAACGTAGATAAATTGAATGCGGCAGGCGAACAGGCGCTGGATGCCGTCGAGTTCCGTCGCTCGTTGCAACAACTGACCGAAACTCATGCCGGAATTGTCCGCACCGAAGCAGGACTTCTGGCCGGTTTGGCGAAACTGGAAGAAATAAAACAGCGTGGTTTTGTGCGCGGCGATAAAGGCGCGGCCTACTGCGCCGAAAACCAAAGCTTGTTGCTGACCGCCGAGGCGGTGCTGCGCGCTGCCGCCGAGCGCGATGAGAGCCGCGGCCCGCACCTGCGGTTTGCCGATGCTGCCGACAACGTGCCGGTGGCGCGTAACGATGCCAAGTGGGAAAAATATATCGTCATCCGCAAAGATGCGGCGCAGATGACGCTGGAGGTGCGAACTCCTCCAGCCGAATAAGGGAGGGAGTTTGCTGCCTATGGCAAGAAATGAAATATCCGGGCATACCCGGTTATATGCTGTAATTGGCGATCCGGTCAGCCATTCGTTGTCGCCGCGAATTATGAACAGTGCCTTTGAGGCGATGCGCGTGGATGCCGTGTATGTTGCCTTGCCAGTTAAGGAACAGGATGCGGCCCAGGCGATGGAGATGATTCGCCGGTTTGGCCTGGCGGGCGTCAATGTGACGATGCCGCTGAAACAGGCCATCGTGCCGTATCTTGATCAATTGTCGCCAGCGGCGCAGCAAGTGGGGGCAGCCAACTGCGTGGTAAACCAGGCGGGCATGTTGTATGGCCACAACACCGATTGTACGGGGTTTCGCCTGTCGCTGGCCACGCATTTTCAGGCAGCGCCGCAGACCGTTTTTCTGCTGGGGGCCGGTGGCGCAGCCAGAGCAATTGCGGCTGAACTGGTGCGTTGGGGCTGCCGCAACCTGGTGATCAGCAATCGTAGCCAAGATAAAGCGGCACCATTGGCGGCGCTGTTTGCCGACCAAGTTGCCTGTAGTATTTCTGTACTGCCCTGGGCTGCGAAAGAGTGGCTGGAAACTTTGAATCGCACTGATTTGTTGGTCAACGCCACTTCGCTGGGGATGGGCGGCAACGGTAGTGTGGCCGAGCTGTTGCCGTGGCAGGAGATCAGCCGCAAACCGGTGGTTTATGAAACGATCTATAACCCGCTGAATACCGATTTGCTGGTGCAGGCCCGCCGGCATCAATTCCCTGTTGTTGAAGGGATTGAACTGCTGCTGTGGCAGGCTGTGGCCGGTTTTGAAATCTGGACCGGACTGACTGCGCCGATCGAGGTGATGCGGCAAAATCTATTGCGCGGATTGCGCTAGAAGAAAATGAGCGTGTAAAATGAAATCATTTCATTTTACACGCTCATTTTCTTCTAGCAGTATTGCCGGCTTGGCAATGGAGCCCGTATTTTTTACAGGCTGTCCATCACTTTGCGGACCCGCTCGTTTTCAAACGGTTTTACGATAAAATCTTTTGCGCCGGCTTGTACCGCTTCCAACACAAAAGATTGACTGCCCATGGCGGAAACCATGATAACCACGGCTTTGGAATCGATCCGGCGGATTTCCTTCAGTGCTTCGATACCGCTCATATCCGGCATCGTAATATCCATCAACACCACTTCCGGCTTCAATTG
>JBGSKE010000312.1:0-10426 GCA_041741355.1 Negativicutes bacterium
ATAGTTTTCTACTGCCTGTCTTTTTTCCTGATCATCAAGCAGGACGCGAAAGGATTTGTGTTGTACATCGTATTCCACCTGCCCATATTCCGCCGCAAAGTGGATAACGAATTTATAAATATTTTCGCTCATGTTTCCCCTTAACACCTCGACTCGCCTCAACAAAATCTTTGCAGACAAAAAGAAAATGGGTTGCTTTTTATTGTAACAAGCAGGAGAAGGCCGAGTCAAGCAGAATTGATTGAATGACAACATTTTATCCAATCGCAGCTGCAAAGGAAGAAGGAGTGACCTTATGTCCGAACGAGTGGCCGTCATCGACCTGGGCTCCAACTCAGCCCGCCTGATCATCCTGCATATCTACGCCAATGGCGCATATAACCTGGTTTATCACCAGAAAGAAAACATCCGGCTCGGCGAAGGCATGGGGCGGGATCAGATGCTGCAGCCGGCTGCTATCGAACGGGCTCTGTCCGCTCTGCGCAACTGTGGCCAAATGTGCCGCATCATGAAGGTCGATACCATTCTGGGAGTAGCCACCGCCGCAGTCCGCAACACGCGCAACGGCCCAGACTTTCTCGCTATGGCAGAAAAAGAAACCGGACTCCCCATTCAGGCGATCAGCGGCGAGTCAGAGGCTTTACTGGGCTATCTCGGCGCCACCAATACTCTGGACGTCAGCGATGGTGTTTTTTTCGACCTCGGCGGCGGCAGTACGGAGATTTCCCTTGTCAGAAACCGCAAAATGATTGAAGCGATCAGTTTGCCAATCGGCGCGGTCAACTTAAGCGATGAATTCAAAACTCATGATAAAGTGTCAAAAACGGTTCTGGCCCATCTGTGCGGATTTATCGACCGTCAACTGAAAAAAGCGCCCTGGCTGCAAGCGATGTCCCTGCCCCTGGTCGGTATTGGCGGCACTGCCCGCAACATTGCCAAAATGGACCAGGCTCGCAAAAATTATCCGTTTGCCAAAGTGCATAACTACCGAATGGGGCCGATTGCTCTGGAAGATTTATTTCGCCAAATCACCAGCGCCAATCTTGTCCAGCGCAAAAGAATGACGGGGTTAAGCAGTGAGCGCGGCGACATTATCGTGGCAGGCATTTCCGTGGTCAAACGCCTGTTTGAACAGGTACGGGCCAGTAATTTGATCATCAGTGGTTGTGGCGTGCGTGAAGGCTTATTCTTCCGGCATTACCTGCGCCACGAATATACCCCCGACGTTATCCCCGACATTCTGAGCCACAGCACGCTTAACATGCTGCGATTTTACAAAGTGAACGAGCAGCACGCCCTGCATGTCACGGATATGACCATGCGATTGTTTGACGGCTGGACCTCGCTGCATCACCTGGACTCTCGCGACCGAAAGTTGCTGTATTCCGCCGCCATGTTGCACGACATCGGCATCAGCATCAATTATTACGACCATACCCGCCACAGCGCCTATCTGGTCGAAAATGCCCGCTTGTTCGGACTCACTCATCGCGAACAAATATTGACCGCAGTAGTCGCAGGCTGGCATAGCAATATATCGGCGAAATTATTGCGCAATCGCCTATACAACGAGTTTCTCGATGAAACCGACTGGTCCAAGGCACGCAAAATGGCAGCCATTCTGGCGGTGGCCAACAGTCTCGACTCGACGCACCGCCAGCTGATCACCACTCCAATGGCCTCGGCAACCGCCAACACCGCCGCCGTAGTAGTCAGCACCGATGGCGACTGCAGTCTGGAAATGCAGGCGGTGGAAAAACAACGCAAATCCTTCCACCGCGAACTAGGCGCTGAACTTCAGGTTATTTTCAAGTAAGACACCTGCCGGATCAGTTCCAGCGTCAATTCAGCAGTCTGGAAGAGATGCTCCTCACGAATAAACTCTTCCTTGGTGTGCACTTTGGACATCCCCGTGCCCAATACCGCGCTGGGAATCCCATAACGGTTGAAGAAATTGGCATCACTGCCACCGCCGCTACCTTCGAGTACCGCTGTTAATCCTATCGCTTGCGCCGCTCGCACTGCCGTACAAATTACCTGCGAAGCCTCTTCCAGCACATACGGATCATACTTTTTTGTAACCTGACATTCGGCCCGTCCGCCATTTTTCTCAACTTCAGTTGTAACCATCTCAACGATTTCATTGGTCAACCGCGTCAATTTGTCAAGATTCCGGCTTCGCGTTTCCAGCGTGATCTCAGCCCGATCCGGCACAATATTGGTTGCGACGCCGCCCTTGATCAGGCCAACATTACAGGTAGTTTCAAAATCGATACGACCCTGGGGAACTCTCGCCAATGCCTTGCCTGCCAAAACAATCGCATTGACGCCCGCTTCCGGTTCCAGACCGGCGTGTGCGGTTTTTCCGTGAACAATCAGCTGCAGGTGGTCCTGCCCCGGCGCCATGGTCGTAATCACGCCAGGAATACCGCTGCCATCTAGCGCGTAGCCAATATCGGCTCGGATTTTTTCCGGGTCGATATTTTTTGCCCCGTTCAGGCCGCCTTCTTCGGCAACCGTAAATACAACTAGAATTTCACCATGCGGTATTTTTTCTTCCTGCACCCGGCGCAGCGCTTCCAAAATCGGGACAATTCCTGATTTACAGTCCGAGCCCAATATCGTATCGCCGGCAGATGTAATCACGCCATCTTTGCGCTGCGGTCGAATGCCGGCGCACGGCTCCACCGAATCCATGTGGGCGCTCAACATGATACAGGGAGCGCCAAGAACCGTCGCCGGTAGTCGGGCAATCAAATTGCCTGCGTTGCCGCCAATTTTTTCACCGGCATTATCCTCTTCGACACTCAGCCCGATTGCCGCCAGTTTTTGTTTCAACACATCGGCAATCTGCCGCTCCGCCCGGCTTGATGAAGGGATTGCCACCAACTCCATAAACTCCTGCAGTACTCTTTGTTTTTCGATCATGATTGTTCCCCTTCCCTTTCCTGTTTTGTCCGCTGTTTTTGCATCGCCGCCATCCGAGCGGGCGCCAACGCAGCCGGGCCAAATTTTTCACGCATCCGGTCCATTACCGTCGAAATTTTCCTTCCCTTCTCTTCTCTGTCGGCAAACAAAGAACCTGCCGAGCGCTCCGCCGGTTCAAAATGGGACACGGTTATGCCAAGCAGCCGGATGCCGTTATTCAGATCGGAACGCTGCGCCAGCAGTTCCAACGCCGTAAGATAAATCGTTTCATCCGCCTGCGTCGGACTGGCCAGCTTCCGTTGCCGGGTCAGGGTCTGAAAATTGCCGTAACGCAACTTCAACGTAACCGTCCAGGCGGCAAGGTTTTCCTGGCGTAGCCGCGCACCGACCCGGTCAGCCATGACCGTCAGCGCCGTGCGCATCTCATCGACATCGGTCAGGTCGAAAGGGAACGTCTCCTCCGCGCCAATCGACTTCGATTCACGCTCGGGAACTACCGGACGGTCATCGACTCCCCGCACCAAATTAAAGACCGTCGACGCACTTTGACCAAAAAACGGTTTCAGATCTGCCTGTTCCAGTAGCGCCAACTGACCGATCGTCACAATGCCTTTGGCCTGTAGAGACTTGGCCGTCACCGCGCCGACACCCCACAATTTCTCAATCGGCAGCTTCGCTAAAAACTCTTGCTCGCGGCCATGTTTGACGACTACGAGTCCATCTGGTTTGCGTAAATCAGACGCCATTTTTGCCAAAAACTTGTTTGGCGCCAGCCCCGCTGATACAGTCAGTCGCAGTTCATCGCTGACACGCCGTTTTATTTCCCGGGCAATATCAACTGGCGAAGTAAAAATCAGTTCCATGCCGGAAAGATCAAGAAACGCTTCATCCAGTGATAATGGCTCGACTAGTGGCGAGTAGTTTTGCAAAATCGCCATGATTTGCGCCGAAACCGCGGCGTATTTATCATGGTCACCGGCGATGAAGATCCCCTGCGGACAGCGCCGGCGCGCAGTTTCCATTGGCAATGCCGAATGTACACCGAATTTCCGCGCTTCGTAAGACGCGGTCGATACCACGCCGCGCCGCCCCACACCGCCTACAATCACCGGCTTGCCACGATATTCCGGCTGGTCGCGCTGTTCCACCGAAGCAAAGAACGCATCCATATCCACATGCAAAATCCAACGCACCATGTTTCTGCCTCTTTACAACTCTGTTTACGTAGTTACCCCAATAGATTGGTTCGCTGCTCGACCGCAAGTTCCTGCCTTGGCTTCGCCAGCCAGCAACTGCATGAGCTCTATCAATCGCACATAAAGCAGCCTGCCGCAGAATCCCGCGACAGGCTTTCGACCAGTAAGCAAATTGCAATTTTTAGAGCACTGCCAGTTCTTCATCACGAAGATCGCCGATGAACATATAGCCTGGCGAATGCGTAATCATCAACTCCGGCTTAACCGCCATCGCCACCGCTTGGGGGGTAACGCCGCAGGCCCAAAAGACAGGAACCTCACCGGGCCGAATCGTCACCGCATCGCCAAAGTCCGGTTTATTGACATCTTTAATTCCGATTGCCGCCGGGTCGCCGATGTGCAGCGGAGCCCCATGCACGCCGGGGAAACGCGAAGTGACCTGTACCGCCCGGATCGCCAATTCAGGCCGCATCGGCCGCATGCTGACAACGGTAGCGCCGTGAAAAAATCCGGCTGGCCGGCAGGCAATGTCAGTCAAATACATCGGCACATTGCGGTCTTCTTCAATATGGCGGACCGGCACCGCAGCCTTTAACAGCGCCGTTTCAAACGTAAAACTGCAGCCCAGCAAAAACGCCACCAAGTCATCCCGCCAATAGCGGCCCACATCCGTCGGCTCATCGACGAGTTGGCCTTGTTGCCAAACACGGTATTTAGGAATATCATAACGCAAGTCGGCGCCCGGTCCTAGCAAACGCGGCTCCGGCGAGCCAACATCGGTCACGTCGAGCACCGGACAGGGTTTGGGATTTCGCTGGCAGAACAGCAGAAAGTCATACGCCAATGCTTTCGGCACGACAGCCAAATTGGCCTGCACATGCCCCTGACAGAGACCAGCCGTCGGCCTGACGATTTCATTACGCCGGATCATCTCCCTCACTCGTTGGGGAGTTGCATTAGCCAGTTGTTCCATCTCCCAGCCTCCTCCTTATCCTTTTCGCTTCAGTTGTTGCAACACGGCTTCCCGCATCAGTTGCACGATCGCCAGTTGCGTTTCCAGCGGCGAGCCATCGACACTGCCGCAAACTTCACCATAAATTGCGTCATGAAATCCTGCCGCAGCGGCGGCCTCCAACACGCGCTTCTCCCTGGCAGGGTCAGGCAGCGCTTCTTTCATTCGCGACACTGCCGCCAACATCGCCGTCAAAGCATAGACGCCCCAGTTGCTCACCGCCGCAGGCATCAGCATATCCACCAACGATGAAGGCGCCAATCCGCCGCCGCAGCCACAGACGCACCGACGACCAAATGGGATGGATTGGCGAACGCTTTCAGCAATATTCGCCATACCGATCTCGTTCCCGCCATCACCGATGCCCAGCGTTAACACGCCCTTGCTTGGCGCCAGACGAAATACGGCGTCCAGTTTGGCCTGCGACGCATTGGTATCCATGCCGGCCATGTTGTGAATGACGCCATGTTCGTTCATGCCGCCCCGTTCAATCGCAATGCAGGCTGCCGGCGAAAATTGATGAAACAGCCGCTCGGCTTCAGCTTGCGCCGCGTTCCAATCGTCTGGAAATGGCAACACAGACAACGTCAACAGTTTGTTCATCGAAATCGAATAGTGGAGATGCTCCGGCTCTACGCACTGGAAGCCGGCAGCTCGCGCCAATTGGCTGATTCCATCCACTAAGCAGGCGTCTGTCAGTATGATCGGCCGCGCCTTGCAAATCAGCCGCAAGGCACGCGCCAGCGCCACTGCGCCCGGCGGCCCATCTGTCTCGCCATGATCCGGGTCCACCAGCGGCTGATCAACCCAACCTGTGGCAATAAACACCGCCTCACCAGGCTTCACACGCTCCAACAAAGAATCCGCAGCCTTCAACACCAGCGGCCCGCCCTGTTGCAACGTCGCGGCCTCATGCAATTCAGTAATTACACCGCGACAGGCAATGTCCAGCGTCATCAATTGTTCCAACCGAACCGCCAGCGAGCGAAAGTTCTCCGCATCCTTCAACATCATTCCATCCCCTATCCGCCTTCGCGTCCATTAATATTTTAACACATTTACAAAAAAAAGCCCCTACAGAACTAGTTCTGTAAAGGCCTCTTCGCCTAAATCACGATCATCGGTAAAATACTAACATTAAAAAACGTTGCTGTAAACCAGTTATTTCGTATATACATTGAGTCCGATTTTGATTTCTTCTTGCCCTGGCAGGGCTTGATTCCCTTCCGTACTGGCGACAATCGTCGATTTGCCGCTGCTCGACTTGCCAAAGCGTTGGCTGAGGTCGACCTTGATTGTCAGGATATTTCCTTCAATGGTCATCTCGATATTTTTCACGTCGTATCGTTCCTTTCTTGTTGTATTTCATTTTTTAGTTTATCATTGTTGATACTTTCTTGCCAGCCAAGTTTATTCTAAGCGGCAGCCCTGCTAACCGCATTAACAAAAAAGAGTTGATGTTATTTGCCTTTTGTTGCTATAATATTAATAGGAATATTCTGTAATTTGTTTCTTTTTTCACATACTGCTACTTAGATAAAATCCAGCAACCTCCTCGCTCCGCTTATTTTTGATTTTGAACATTCCCTAGATAAATTTCTCACTTTGTCTCTCGTCGCATATTATAGTTTACGGAAAGGGGAATTAAAATGAATAGCATCCGAACGCGCTTGCTCGTAGTCATGTTATTGCTCATCACCGTATCTTTGGGGATTTTGGGTGGAATCAATTATTGGAAGAGCAAAGAAATTCTGATGCGAGAAGTCCAAGTCACGATGGGTGAAAAAGCCGGTGACAGCTCAATGAGCATTGCCGCCTGGTTTGCCGAGCGGCAAGCGGAAATCAAAGTCATCGCCCGGTCGCCAGTTATTTTGTCAGGCAACGAAGAGGCAATTCTTGCCTACCTGAACGAAGAGATCAAAAAGAACCCCGTCTATAACAACTTCTTGTATTTTGACGTTGCCGGCAACGCGCTGGCAGCCAACCGTGCCCGATCGGCAGTGGGCGACAGAGATTACGTCAAACAGGTTGTCACCGGCGGAAAATCCAGCTTTGTCAACAACCCTTATGTCGCCAGAACAACCGGGAAAACAGTTACAACCGTCTCGGCGCCCATTATCCGTGACGGAAAAATTGTTGGCGGTATCGGTGGCAGCGTAGGGCTGGATACCGTAGTAAAAATGGTGAGTAAAATTCAAATCGGCAAAACCGGCTATGGGTTTATGGTTCAAAATGATGGGCTCATGATTGCCCATCCGGATGCCAAATTGGTCATGAAGCAAAATCTGCTCAAAGATGAAAAAACCCTACCAAGTTTGAAACAAGTTTTGGAAGCCGGTGCAGTGAAGCGTGCAACTGGCTTTGCCGAATACGAGTACAATGGTGAGAAAAAATTCACCTCTTATGCGCCGGTGAGTGGAACAAGCTGGGCCATATTTGTTTCAGCGCCAGCCGATGAGCTGACCGTTGCTCTAACTGACCTGCAACGCAACTCGCTGATCATCACTTTGGTTATGTTAGTCCTGGCTGGGCTAGTGGCATTTCTGTTCTCAGGCCAGATTGCCGGCAACGTTAAAAAGCTAAATGACGTAGCTGGAAAGATCGCCAATGGCGAGCTGCGCATCGGCAAATTAGCAGTGACCTCCAAAGATGAACTTGGCCAACTGGCTCGTTCCTTTGAAGTCATGGCAATGAACCTGTCCAATCTGGTTCGCAAGGCATCCGCCAATTCCGAACAGGTGGCTGCATCCTCGGAGCAACTGACCGCCAGCGCACATCAATCGGCCGATGCGGCCAACAACGTAGCCGCATCAATTACCCATGTCGCCGATGGCGCTTCCCGGCAAGTCAGCGCAGTGAATGATGTCTCCGCTATCGTGGAAGAAATCTCCGCCACCATCGAGGAAGTCTCTGCCACGGCGCAAATGGTTTCGAATTTGGCGTCCGAAACCGCGCACGCCTCGGATGGCGGCCAAAAATCAGTCGACGCCGCCGTCAGCCAAATGGGCGAAATGGGAATGCAAGCGAATCAGGCGCAAGAAGCTGCCCGCGAGCTATCTGCCAGTTCAACCAAAATCGGTGAAATCGTCGGCTTGATTTCCAACATCGCCGGGCAAACCAATCTGCTAGCCTTGAATGCGGCGTAGGAAAGACTGCGCATCTCAATAGATTCGGCACCGATTAGAGTTTGTGTCTGTGTTTTTTCTTCTATTCCCACCCAATATGCCACCCATTGCAATAAAATAGGCGCTTACCCATTTATTAGGTAGCGCCTACTTGCTTTAATACTGGCGGAGTGGGAGGGATTTGAACCCTCGCGGGAGTTTCCCCCCCTATCGGTTTAGCAAACCGACCTCTTCGGCCACTTGAGTACCACTCCGCGTTCCGATGATCGTGACAATGCAATTTATGCCGCAAGGAAATGGCGGAGGGGGCGGGATTCGAACCCGCGGTCCCTTGCGGGATCACTGGTTTTCAAGACCAGCTCCATAAACCACTCGGACACCCCTCCGTGTCCGGCACGAAAGTATTATAACAGTCAGCCTCCGCCTTTGTCAAACACGGATTTATTAACCCCAGCCCCGTTTGAGCATTGTCTGCTTGATCTCGCGGTCAAAACCGAAGATAGGAATCCTCCTTAGCGCATACGGATTGCTTGCCGCCGAACAAGTTCCATACTCAACCGAAAACCCGCCATTATACGCAGCCTCATTAGCGATCTTCGCTGTAAATTCATTATAGCTTCCCTTAGGATAGGCGATAAAATTCACAGATCGTTGCAATAAACCTTCCAGATAAAGTCTGGACAGCGACATTTCACTGGCCGCCTCTTCCGCGTCCATTTCGCCCAATTCGCCGTGAGTAACCGTATGCGAGCCGATTGACATTCCGTTAGCCGCCATTTCCCGGATATGCTCCGACGTCAAACGGTCTTCCTCGCCAACCATGCCGGTGATAATATAAAAGGCAGCCGTCATGCCATATTCGCGTAAAAGGGGGTATGCCTTGATAAAATTGTCGATATAGCCATCGTCAAAAGAAATCATCAGTGGGTTTTCTGGCAATGGCATCTCTGGGTCCAACAAATAACGGCGAAACAAGTCTAACGTAATTGTCGTAAACCCCATCGCCGTTAATGTAGATAGATCCGTCGCAAAACGCTCTATCGAAACAGTCATCGGTCCTTTTGTATTACCGACCCGATGATACAGCAGCACTGGAATTTCGGCGTCTTCCGCTGCATTCACGCGTCGACAGCAATATGATGTCCCAAACGCTCCCAACGCTAGAGTCGAAAGCAAGATTTTTTGCAAAAACTTACGGCGACTAAGCATCCAATCCCTCCAACGCCATTTTTTGATAAAAATTTAATTACACTTATTAAACCGACGTTTCTATGATAGCTTGTTCGACTTGTTTTAACAATATCCTGCCAAAAATAAAAAAAGAGCCGGTTTTTACACCGCCTCAAATTCATGTATTGATTAATAATCGTTTTTTCTTCTACCCTGCTTTTTTCGTCAACTCAGCGCCCTGTGCGTTCACCCCCCACTTTTCAAAATAGTACAGGATTTGCATGTGTAGTGGCATTTTCACGATTTCTTCCGGTTTCAGGTGATCCATCATCACAAGGGCCTCCTTTCATCCTTACCGATATTCGGGTAAAAAAACAGACTCCTCCGTTATCTAGACGGAAGAGTCGCCTTTGACTCTCTGTCAACTACCCTTGACGAAACTATACAACATTTTACGAAAACGCGTCAATATATTTATGGATTGTATACATGATTCTTTTGTTTTTGCCGTTCACTTCGTTTTCGTAGCGCCGCAGTTTGATCTTCTACCGTATTCAAGATTTCGCCAGTTTGAATCCTTGCTAATATCGTGCGTTGGAACTCCCCCACTGCCCTGCCTTTACCTAGGCGCTCAGCAATGACTTCACCTGTCAATGCCAATTGTTGCGGGTAAAACGGCACCGAGGTCAATATCTGGCGTAACATGGCGGCAATTCTTTCCCAGCCCGGCATTCCCGGATCACGATGGCCAGCCAAGCGATCAGCGCGATGAATTTCCAGCAGCGCATCAATCGCTTGCTGCAAATCCTCCGCCCGCTTAAATTCACGGGCCCGCCTGCGCAGCCAACGAATACAGGCTTCTCTTTCAGCCGGTGGCAAGCGCAGATGATGTCGCACCAACCACGGCACACTTCGCCGCCAATAGGCCGGAAACCGCAGTCGGGCAGCGATTTCCACCGCAATGTGAGCCCCCGTAATTTCATGGCGATGTTCTA
>JBGSKE010000313.1:0-8705 GCA_041741355.1 Negativicutes bacterium
CAGCCTGCGCCACCCGTTGGTTCACCAAGCCGGCTAGGTCGCGGAACTCGCGGGCCAGGCGGTTGTCCGGCACAATGCCGTCGCCCACTTCATTGGTGACAAAAATGATCGTGCCGGCAAACTGCCGCGCCGCCAGCAGCAGTTGGTCAATAGCTTCCAGTACCGCCGCACGGCGCTGCTCAGCCGCCAGCGCGTCTGGTTGAGCCAGTAGACAGTTGCTGGTGTACACCGTCAGGCAGTCGAACAAAATCACGCCGGCCTGTCCAGCCGCCTGACCGATTGCCTGCTCGGCAAAGCGTGGCGCTTCAAAAGTGGTCCAATGATCCGGTCGCCGCTGCTGATGCAGCGTAACCCGCTCCGCCATTTCCGGGTCCCAGACTTCAGCGGTGGCGATATAGGCGACCGGCTGGCTGAAGCTATCCGCCAGTTGTTCGGCGAAACGGCTTTTGCCGCTGCGGGCGCCGCCGGTGACCAGAATCAGCTTCGCCATCAGGTTTCCCTCCGCGCCGGGTTTCGGTAGTTGGCGCACTGTTCGACAAAACGCCGCGCCGCCGCCGGATTGCCGGCAAAATGGATGTGTAGATAAGATGCAACCAGATTCGACCCGGCAAAACCACCCGGTGCGCTCAGTCCGGTACGGTTTTTGGTGATCTGAAACGCCGCTTGATTTGACTGTACAGAATCTGCCGGTTCCATGCGCGAAAAATGGAATTCGTGTCCACGCAGCGTTTCACCGGCCTGACACAATACATTGTCCACCAATGCTGTCGCTTCGACATAGCCAACCGTCTGCAACCGCTGCTCCATCAGGCAATTCTCGGCAATCAGGCCGACCAGCTTGTACTGCTTCCCCTGAAAATCCGTCACACTGCGGCACAGATACATGTAGCCGCCGCATTCGGCCACAATCGGAATGCCTTGCTGCGCTACCGCCCGGATACTGTCAAGCATCGACTGATTATCAGCCAGTTGCTGCAAAAACATTTCGGGGAAGCCGCCGCCAAACAGCAGTCCATCCACCGCCGGCAGTACAGCATCCCGTAGCGGACTGAACGACACCAGTTCGGCCCCCATTTCTTCCAGCACGCGCAAACTTTCCGGATAGTAAAAGGAAAACGCTTCATCTTTGGCCACGCCAATTTTGACCTGTCGCTCTGTCGGCAAGGCTGGTGTCGGCGGAATCGGCAAATCCGGTGCAGTAGCTGCCAGCTCCAGCAGGGCATCCATGTCCAGTTGACCGGCGATCGCCGCATGGATCGACTCCAACACAGCATCTGCGGCATTCTCGGTCACCGGCAACAAACCGAGATGGCGTTCCGGCACTTTTAGGCTGTCGGCGCGGCGAATCACGCCCAGCACCTTGACACCGATCCGTTCCACCGCTTCCACCACCATCGCCTGATGCGAATCGGAGCCGATCTGATTCAAAATCACGCCAGCCAGCGTGATTGCCGGATCGTACTGCTTGAATCCCAACACGACCGCAGCCACGCTTTCACCAGCCGAGCGGGCATTCACAACCAAAACCACCGGCACCTGCAACAGGCGGGCCAGCGAAGCCGTGCTGGCCACACCGCCGCGGCCGCCGTCGAACAGCCCCATCACGCCTTCCACCACGGCAATATCCATGCCCTGGGACGTTGCGGCGAACATCGACAGCAACCGTTGCTGCGGCATCAGCCAGCTGTCCAGATTGTGGCATGGCCGGCCGGACGCCAGAGCATGATAGCCGGGATCGATATAATCCGGGCCGACTTTATAGGATTGAACGTTCAGTCCACGTTGGCGCAGCGCCGTCAGCAGTCCGCTCGTGATCGTCGTCTTGCCGACACCGCTTTGGGTCCCGGCAATCACCAGCCGGGGAATTTTGATTTTCTCCGTCAATACTCCACGCCCCATCTGCCGAAGATTCCCTGCGAGATCGGATGTTTCACCATTTCACACTCAGTCGCCTCGTCCGCCAGTGCAATCAACTGCGGCGGCATATTGCGCCCGGTCAGTACCAACCTGACCTTGGGCGTCACGACCTGGAGCCAGGCAACAAATTGGTCGAGGTCAAGCAAGCCTTTGTTGATCGCATGACTCACTTCGTCCAGCACCAACAGATCACACTGGCCCGATTCCACTGCCTGCCGGGCATAGTCAAACGCCTGTTCGACAAACCGGTTTTCCGGCAATTTATTGGCCCGGAAGCAGCTGCCGCAACGACGGCACTCGCCCAGCCCTTGCCGAATCTCGTCCGAATGCAGGCAACCGGCGCCAAACTGTTTTATCAGCAAACGACCGGACCATTGCTCGGCGGACTGCAGTTCGCCGGTATAACCGGTTCCTTTGAGAAACTGAACCACCAGAACTTTCTCGCCAGTCCAGGCGGCAAGTACCGCCCGTCCCATCGCCGCCGTGGTTTTTCCCTTACCGTTGCCAGTAATCACAGTGAGCCGGGGCAGCATCGTCACTCCGCCTTGGGTCCGATCATATACATCAGTGCATTGAAAATCGAAGCGGCGATCGGACTACCGCCCTTGTTCCCCTGTACCGTGATATACGGTGCATTCGATTTTTCCGCCAGCATCGCTTTCGATTCAGCGGCGCCGACAAAGCCGACCGGCACGCCGATGACCATCGCCGGTTTGACATTTTCCTCCTGCATCAACCGATACAATTCAAACAAGGCCGTCGGTGCATTGCCGACCGCGACAATCGCGCCATCCATTTTGTGGCCGAAGCTGCGAAATGCAGCCATCGAGCGGGTGATTCCCTGTTCCTTGGCCAGCATCGCAACACCAGGATCGGCGATCAAACAATGCACCTGTCCGCCATATTGGGCCAAGGTTTTTTTGCTGATGCCGGTCCGCACCATCTCCACGTCGCAGTACACGTCGGCGCCGCGCCGGATCGCCGCGCTGGCCGCTTCCACCGCATCGGGATGGATTTGGACATGATTGGCGTAGTCCGGGTCGCCTGCCGCGTGGATCACCCTGGATACGATCTTGACCTGTTGCGCATCCAGATCCCGTCCCGCCAGATAGGGCGCGATCAGTTCCATGCTGCGGCGTTCAATCTCCTGCGGATCTTTTATATAATCCAATTCGTCACTTCCTTTTCAAATACTGCAGCAAAGCGTCCAGCGACTGGAAGACCTGTTGCTGAACCTGCGGTGGTCGCTGCACGACCACCAGGATCAGACCCAGTTCGATCGCGGCAGCCATTTTGGCATCAGTCCCACCAATCGCCCCGCTGTTCTTGGTTACCACCACATCGGCGCCATAAGCCCGAAACAAAGCCCTATTCAGTTCTTGTGAAAAAGGTCCCTGCGCAGCAACAATATCGGCTGGCGAGAACCCATTGGCAATACATTCGGCAATCACATCCGGCTGCGGCAATACCCGGGCAATCAGCCGGCAGTCGGTACCGGCTGCGGCAGCACGGAACAAGGGTAGCGAATGGCTGCCGGTAGTCAGGAACACCGTCTTGCCCAGGCTAACCGCCATGCGGGCCGCACTCTGCAGATCCGTCGCCAAAACCAGCCGCTCATATATCGGCAGGGTCGAATCGGACCGTTCGTAACGTAGGCAGGGGATGTGCAATAGCTCGGCCACCCGGTTGGCATTGCGCGATACATTGACTGCATAGGGATGCGTCGCATCAACGATTAGGCGAACTCCCCGCTGCAGCGCGAATTGCCGCAATTCCTGCTCATCCATGGCAGCCGCCTGTACCGGCACACCGGACTGCTCGGCCAGCTCACGCCCGTATTCGCTGACAACCGAAGCGATCACTTCGTGCCCGGCTTGGCGCAGGCCAGCGGCGATTTCACGGCCATCCTGGGTACCGGCCAAAACCAGAATCACAGCGTATAGCCCCGCGGCGTGATCATAAATGATCCCGACTGGAACGTCTGGCTGTTGCCGATGATGACGGTGGTGAACATATCGATTTTTTCCTCGGTAAAGCGGTCCAACGTCGTAATCACCAGTTCCTGGTCCGGCCGCGATACCGAACGCACCACGCCGACCGGCGTCTTGGCGTTGCGATGCTGCAGGGCGATCTCGCGGACTTTTTCAATCTGTTCGGTCCGCTTCGTGCTCTTCGGATTGTAGATGGCGATGACAAAGTCTGCCTCGACCGCTGCTTTGACCCGTTTTTCAATCACTGCCCACGGCGTCATCAAATCGCTCATGCTGATCACGGCAAAGTCATGCATCAACGGCGCGCCAAGCGCCGCCGCCGCCGAACTGACGGCACTGACGCCGGGTATGATCCGCACTTCCGGTTGCAATGCTGCCGGCAACTTGACCACCAGCTCCAGCACCAATCCGGCCATGCCGTAAATTCCAGGGTCACCGCTGGAAATCACTGCAACACAGGCGCCGGCTTTGGCCCGCTCGACCGCCGCTTCGCAGCGCTCCACTTCCTGCATCATGCCAGAGCCGATGACCTCTTTGCCGGCGATCAGATCCGGCACCAGCTCCAGATAAGTATGGTAACCGGCGATCACTTCCGCCTGTTCCATCGCCTGCCGGGCTTCGATCGTCAAGCCTACGCCATGGCCGGGTCCGATTCCCACCACCGAAATTTTACCTCGGCAATGGCCACTGTCACCTTGGGATATACCGTCTTTGGCAACAACAGGCTGGATGCCCTGCCGCCCATTAACGCCGCTGCTTCGCATACATTTCCCACTCCTATTTCATCTAGTACGAATTTTGAACTATTCAATCGATATACATCAATCATTTCCTGCAACTCTTCATTGCTATAAAATTGCATCGGCAATTCCAACTGTTGAGCCGTCGCCAATAGCCCGATCTCTTCCTGCTTGGCAACAGTCGAGCACATGATCGCGATACTCTGCTGGCTACGCCCGATCTTGCGGCAGGCCTCTTTGACCGCGTTGCCGATCTGGCTGCTGGTGGCGCCTTTACGACAACCCACGCCAATCGACAGGGTCGGCGGTCGCAAATAAATATGCAACTGCGGCAAATACAACTCCTTGTCGGTGATGACCACCGCCGCATCATAACTGTCGCCTGCTTGCAGTTGCTGCATGTCCAGCAACTCAACCCCCATTTCTGTAGCAATCCGCATATATTTCGGCGCCATTGCCAGGTCCTGGTCGAGAAAGAACGGCACTCGTTCGCCAGCCACAATCGCCGCATTGATCGATTTCAGATCCTCAAATGGTTCAATCGCCAGTTCCATCTTCACCGCCAGCACATCCGGCGCCGGCAGATGGGCAACATCGGTGGCTGTGGTGATCACCGGACGCGCGCCAACCGCCGCCGCGGCTTTTTCCGTCAGTTCGTTGGCGCCGCCGATATGCCCGGCAAGCAAACTGATCGCATGAATCCCGGCATCATCCATAACAACAACCGCCGGATCGGAGCGCTTGTCTTTTACATGCGGCGCGACCACCCGAACAACTATCCCTGTCGCCATAATAAAAACCAGTCCGTCATTTTGCTTGAAAATTACACTGACCAATTCACTCAGGTTTTCAAATGGGGCGGTTTCTGCCGGTAGCCCGCCTCTGGCCCGCGAATAAAGATCCACCGGCATTGCCATGGTCTGACGGAGTCGCTCGCCTAGCAGTGCGCCTTTTAGTGTTACCGAGATCACTGCCAGTTTCACGGTTTGGCCTCCCGGAACATATGGCCGAATTCAGGCGCATACAGCCTGGACTGCTCATACTCCCGCGCTAACACATCCCCCACAATCACCATCGCCGTGCGGCTCACGCCAGCGGCTACCAATTGATCGGCAATGGTGGTCAGCGTTCCCCGGAAAATCCGCTGCTCCGGCCAGGATGCTTTTTCGACGACCGCAACCGGAGTTTCCGCCGAGTAGCCGCCGTCCAGCAATTCCTGGACCAACTCACCAAACATATGCACGCTGAGGAAGATGCACATTGTGGTCTGATGGGCCGCCAGGCTGCGGATCTGTTCTTTCTCCGGCACCGGCGTGCGACCTTCCATGCGGGTGATAATCACTGTCTGTGATACTCCCGGCAAGGTATATTCCTGGCCCAGCGCCGCCGCCGCCGCCAAAAACGAACTGACGCCCGGCACCACTTGCCAGCTGATTTCCAGTTTGTTCAGCAAGTCGATCTGCTCCTGGATCGCGCCGTAAATGCTGGGGTCGCCGGTATGCAGGCGGACCACTTTTTTCCCCTGCTCCACGCCGGCCTTCATTACCGCAATCACTTCGTCCAAGGTCATCGAAGCGCTGTTATGGATTTCACAGTTCGCCGGGGTCACTGCCAAAACGGCGGGATTGACCAGCGAACCGGCATAGACGACAATATCGGCTTCTTCCAGCAATTTTCGTCCCTTTACCGTAATCAGATCGGGGTCTCCCGGCCCGGCGCCGACGAAATAAACTTGCACACTACTCATTATTGTCCTCCTTTGCGGCAAATCACCGCATACACCGAATTTAACGCACGCAACATATGCCGCCGGGCCACCGGTTCCACCCGTGTGACCTGCAAACCGCAGGCTTCTACCGCAAAGTCCTCCAGTTGGCTGGTAAACTGCAACGTATCGTGCAAGGTTTCCACCAATACCGCGGTGATGATCAACCGCCCGCCCGGCTGGAGACGCCTGGCCGCCTCGGCTAAGATCGACGACAAATTGCCGCCGCTGCCACCAACAAACACCACATCAGGGTCGGGCAAGCCGGCTAACGCCGCCGGCGCTTTGGCTTCAATCACCGTAATGTTGTCCAGACCGAAAATTTGAGCATTGCTGCGCACCAGGCCGCAGGCCTCCGCACTGCCATCCATGGCGAACACGGTTCCTTCTGTGGCCCGCAGCGCCGCTTCCACCGACAGCGAGCCGGTACCTGCGCCTACGTCCCAGACAATATCCCTGGGTTGCACCATCGCGTGCGCCATGAGAAAAACTCGGATTTCCCGTTTGGTCATCGGCACGTCGCCGCGCTGAAACTGTTCATCGGCAATCGCCGGCAATATCGGCTTCATTCCATCACCACCATCACACAGCTGTCAAAGCCGGAAATCTCCAGAGCTTCCACCAACGATATACCTAGTATTGTTTCATCAGGATACGAAAGATTTTTGCACAACCAAACCCGCGAAGTCGGCGGCCATCCCTGCTCCTGCAGCCAGGCGGCGATGATCGCCGGGTGCTGCCGGGTATCGGTCAGAAATGACAATACGAGCCCTGTGTTATATTCCAGCGACTCTGGCGCCGGTTTGCGACCATGCGCACTGAGCAGCCGCGCTGTTTGCCAGGCTAGGCCGATGCGGGCAAACGCCAACTGAAACGAACTAATTCCCGGAATCACCCGTATTCGGACCTCCGGCAACTCGCGGCGAAACGTTTCCAACAGGCTGTAATAACCCGGATCGCCGGATACCATTACCGTAACATCGTGCACCGCCAGTTCCTGCCTAATCGTTTGCAGCAGACCGGCAATATCGGCATCCACTTTCACTTGCTGTTGATGCGGTTTGGCGTAAGCCGACAGGGCGCGAGCGCCGCCAACCAGAAATGTCGCGCCTTCAATCGCCCGCAAAGCTTCCGGCAGGATATAATCGGCTGAGCCGGGTCCTATCCCCGCAACAATTAATTGATGTTCCAACCCAGACTTCCCCCAATCCGCCGGGCCGCTGCATCCAGCCCCAGCAAGTCACCTTTCATTGATACAATCGCGGTTCCGACGGCGGCGTCTTCAAAAATGAACCGTTGGGCTCGAATGCTGGCCCGTGCCGCCAGAACCGAATAAACCGACTCCAGTTTATACTGCTGCAAAATCGGAATCGTCGCTTCGGTGGTCGTGCAGGCCAGTACCGCTCGAACCGCTTCCTGCGACGCGCCTTCCGCCGCCATATAGGCCGCCAGGGTCTCCATCCGGGCGTCGGCCATCCGGTTATGGGTATGAAAAACTCCGCCGGCCACCTTCACCAGTTTGCCCAAGTGACCAAACAACAAGATGTCCTTCATGCCAAACTCGGCAGCCGCTTCCAGCATGAAGCCGATAAAATTACTGGTTTGCACCACCGCAGCCGCCGGTAACCCATAGCGATGCACGGCGAAGTCCTGACCGATTTTGCCAGGAACCATCACAATCGACTGAAAACCCAAAGCCTTAGCAACACTGATCTGCGGTTTCAACGAATTTTTGAACGCTTCTTCCGACATCGGCTCAACAATGCCAGTCGTACCAATGATCGACAAGCCGCCGACAATCCCCAGCGTCGGGTTGAGTGTCCGCCGGGCCAGTTTTTCACCGTCCGGTATCGACAAGGTGACAATCGCGCCGCTACCTGCCGGTAACAGGGGCTGAATCGCGTTGATGATCATCTGTCTGGGTACTGGATTGATCGCCGGCTGGCCGACCGGAATCTGCAGCCCCGGCAGCGTAACCGTACCGATGCCGGTCCCGGCTTGAAAACTAATTTCCGGCTGCTGCGGCGTCAACTGAACCTCGGCGACAATTTCCACGCCGTGCGTAATATCCGGATCGTCACCGGCATCCTTGATTACGCTTGCCCGTCCGCCGCCAGCGACCCCTGCGCGGTCAACACCGGGACGCTCAGACAGATACCTTGCGGCGCTTCAATCTGAACCACAATCGGCACATCACCCAGAAAGGTCATTAAAGCCGCTTTTGCCGCAGCTGCGGCGCAGCTGCCTGTGGTTATTCCTGACTTCAGTTTCGGCTCGGACAAAAAAGAACCC
>JBGSKE010000314.1:0-10958 GCA_041741355.1 Negativicutes bacterium
GCCGCCGCCACCAGTCCCAGCGATTCGGCGGCAGCAATCCCTGCCAGCCGGCCCTCTTCCATCGCGGTCGAGGCTTCTTCCACGCCGGTGATATCGCCGGCCACATATAAATAGGGCAGGCTGGTCAGCATATTTTCATCATGCAGCGGCAGATGCCCACCCAATTTGGGAGAAAAGAAAAACTCACAGCCAGCCATCCAGGCCAGTTCGGTCAGCGGCGTCAGGCCGACGGCCAGACCGACCGTATCGGCTGCCAGCGTCCGTTCGGACTGCGGATCGATCTTGCCGTCCGGCCCCAGTGTCGCCAGTACCACCGCTTCGACTTTGCCCTGGCCGACCACCCGGCTGATTGTTGTGCCGACCAAAATCGGTACGCCGGCCCGGCGAATTTTGGCCGCATGCACGCCGTAGCCGCCGATTGACGGCATGGCCTCAACCACCGCCAACACTTCCGCGCCGGCCTGCATCAGCTGATAGCAGACGATCAGGCCGACATTGCCGGAGCCCAGCATGACAAACCGTTTGCCAGGCAGCACCCGGTGCACGTTGATCATCGTCTGAATCGCCCCTGCCCCCATCACGCCCGGCAAGGTCGAGCCGGGGAATGCCACCGCGTTTTCCGAGGCGCCGGTCGCCAGAATGATCCGGCCGGTTTCCACCGTAACATGACGGCCTTCGCGCAATACTGCCACGCGGTTGTCGAACAGACCGTGCACCACCGCGTCCAGCCATACGCTGACGCCGCTGTTCGCCGCTTCGTCCAGCAGTTGCCGGCCAATATCATAGCCGCGCACGCCGGCCCGGTGTTCATGCGAGCCAAAAAATTTATGGATCTGCTTGAATAACTGGCCACCCGGCTTGTTATTCTCATCAACTACCAAGGTTCGCGCGCCGCGCTTGGCGGCTTCAATCGCCGCCGCCAGCCCGGCCGGGCCGGCGCCAACGACGACAATATCAAAACTCTGCCTTGCCACCATCACAGCTCGCCCCCCTTCAGGTTGGAGTTGATGACCATGCCGGCCTTCACCGGCGTGACGCAGGTCCGCACATTGGGAATGCCGTCCACCGTCATCGCACAGTCGGTGCAGCGACCAATACCGCAAAAGACACCGCGCGGTTCGCCAAACCGGGGTGTCTTGCGCATCACGATCATCCCCTGGGCCAGCAGCGCGGCGGCGATCGGTTCGCCTTCCACCGCCTGGATTTCGGCCCCGTCCACCGAAATAGTCACTAGCTGGCCGACCTCGCGGTCGCCCAGCACCGGGTGTTTATCCACTCTCATTTCACTATTCCCCCAGATAGGCGCAACGCACCTCATCGTTATCGATCAATTCTTCGGCTTGACCCGCCAACACCACTTCGCCGGTTTCCAGCACATAGCCCCGGTCGGCGATCGAAAGCGCCATGTGGGCATTTTGTTCGACCAGCAGGATCGTCGTCCCCTGTTCATTGATATCGAGAATCGTCTCGAAAATCTGGTTGACGAGTAGCGGCGCCAGCCCCATCGACGGTTCGTCGAGCAACAATAGCCGCGGTCGGCTCATCATGCCGCGCCCGGTTGCCAGCATTTGCTGCTCGCCGCCGGACAGGGTCCCCGCGTTCTGCTTCTTGCGTTCGAACAAACGGGGAAACATTTCATAAATCCGGTTTATATCGCGAGACACTTCATTGTCTTTGCGGGCATAAGCGCCAAGCAGCAAGTTGTCTTCCACCGACAGGCGGGGAAATACCCGCCGCCCTTCCGGCACCAGGGCAATCCCCTGCCTTACGATCGCCGCTGGCGACAAATTGGCGATACTTTGCCCGTCCAGGCAGATATCACCGGTTTTGCTGCGCAGCAAGCCGACCAGCGTTTTCAGGATCGTTGACTTGCCGGCGCCATTGGCGCCGATGATCGACACGATCTCGCCGGCATTCACTTCCAGACTGACGTTGCGCACGGCGTGAATCGCGCCGTAATATACATTAATGTCTTTTACGTTTAACAAAGCGCTGCACCTCGCTTCCGATATAAGCTTCCACCACGGCGGGATTGCAGCGGACATCGGCTGGCAGGCCTTCGGCCAGCTTGACGCCATGATCAAACACGGTGACCTGCTCGGCAATATTCATCACCAGCCGCATCTGATGCTCAATCAGTAAAATCGTGATGCCCCGTTCTTTCATTTTCATAATCAGTTGCAGCAACGCATCGACTTCTTTGGGATTCATGCCAGCGGCAGGCTCGTCCAGCAGCAGCAGTTTGGGCTCGCTGGCCAGGGCCCGGGCGATTTCCAACCGGCGCTGCGCGCCATAGGGCAGGTTTTTCGCCATGTGGTCGGCTACTTTTTCCAGCCCGACAAACGCAAGCAACTCGGCTGCTTTGGCCTCGCTTTCCCGCCTTTCACGCTGCAGTCGCGGCGTGTTGAACAGTCCGTCCAACAATCCCGAGCTGGTTTGGCTGTAGCGACCGAGAATAATGTTGTCGCGGGCGGTGAGATTGGCGAACAGGCGGATATTCTGGAACGTCCGCGCCATTCCCAGCGCCGTCATTTCGTGCGCCTTACGGGCGGTGACCTCTTGATCATTAAAGAAGATCTTGCCGCCGGTGGCAGGCAAAATGCCGCTGATGACATTGAAAAAAGTGGTCTTGCCCGAGCCGTTGGGGCCGATAATCGCTGCAATCTTGCCGGCCTCGATGCAAAAGTCGATTTCATTGACCGCAATCAGGCCGCCAAACGTTTTCTTCAATTTTTCCGTGCGTAGTAGCAAATCCAGGCCTCCTTATCGGCGAAACACGGTGTCGGCGCCCAGAATCCCCTGGGGCCGGACCCGCATCATCATCATCAAAATCAGACCGAACAGCACCAACCAGGGATCAAACGGCAGACCGATCGTGTCTTTGATCATCCGCAGCGCTTCCGGCAAAATCGTCAGCAAAAACGCGCCGAGAAAGCAGCCATGAATGCTGCGGGCGCCGCCGACAACCACCATCGTCAGCATCATAATCGACTCGGCCGAGCTGAGCATATCCGGGCTGACAAAAGACAGATAATGCGCCAGCAGACTGCCGGCCAGACCGGCAAAAAATGCTGACAGGACAAACGCCAGCAACTTGTAGTAGGTTACATTAACGCCCATCGCCGACGCTGCGATTTCATCTTCACGGATTGCGGCGAACGCCTGGCCGACCCGCGAGTTTTCGATCCGACGGGAAAAGAAGGCTAGAAACAGCGCCAGCACCAGGGCCAGCACAATAAACGCCTCTTTGCCGGTAGCACCAATGTCATTGAAACTGACAAACAACGAAGGCGTGACTAGCCCTGGCAAGCCGGCCGGACCACCGGTAATGTCCAAGTTTAGCGCGATATATTTGAAGACTTCGCCGCAACCATAGGTAACAACCACCAGGAATGGACCGCGCACGCGCACAGCCGGCGCGCCCAGCGGCAGACCGACGATGGCCGACACTACGCCGGCAGCCAGGAACGCCGGCCAGAACGGCCAATGCAGCACCTGGGTCAGCAGGGCCGAGGTAAATGCGCCCAAGCCGAAAAACGCGGCATGTCCGAGCGAAGTCTGGCCGATATAGCCGGAAACAAAGTTTAGGCTCAGCGCCGCAATGCTGTAAATCAGGCAAATCAACAATACATGTTTAAAATAAGGTGGAAACAGATATTCAGGACGGATCAGTACGGAATCGATAAAGCTGACTCCCAGCACGAAGGCCGACAAGAGAAAGGCGCCGCGCCAGCCTTGCAGCCATTGTCTCCAAACCATGCAGATGCCTCCCCTTACACTTTCTCTTCGAATTTATAGCCCATCAGGCCGGTAGGTTTAACAATCAACGTGAGGATCATCGCAATAAAGGCGATGGCGTCACGGTAACCGGAGGAGATATAGGCCGACGACACGTTTTCGGCGATCCCCAGCAATAGGCCTGCCACCATCGCGCCGGAAATACTGCCGACCCCGCCGAGCACGGCGACTGCCCAGCCTTTCAAACCGGCCATCGAGCCCATCATCGGATCAATCGCATACAACACGCCGACCAGCACCCCGGCTGCGCCGCCCAACATACCGCTGACGCCAAAGGTCAGCATGACCAGTTTTTCGACTTCTACACCCATCAGGCCGACCATCTCAAAATCCTGTGAAGCGGCCAGCATTGCCTTGCCCATCATCGTGCGGGTAATGAACCATTGCAGCAGAGCCATAATCACCAGTGTAACGCCGAAGATGAACAGTTGCAGGCTGTTGATCGTCAAGGTACTGGCGCCAAAAGGAATGTGCATCACCGAGAATTCAAAGGTCGCCGGGTAAGCTCGGGCATGCGGTTCCCAGACCAGCGCGGCCAGATAGCGCAGAAAGGTCGAGGCGCCGAGCGCGGTGATGAACGACGCCAGCTTCGGGCTGGTCCGCAGCGGCCGATAGGCCAGTCGATCAATCAATAACGCCACCAGACCGCTGGCCATCATCGCGATGATCAGCGCGGCGATTAAATTCACTTTAAAAACCGACACCATAAAAAAGCCGACAAACGCGCCGATCATGAACACTTCGCCATGCGTCCAGTTAATCAGACCGACGATGCCGAACACGACTGTCCAGCCGATCGCGATCAGCGAATAAATTCCACCGAGGGCCATGCCATTGATGATTTGTTGAATCAGAACCAACTCGACACCTCCGCTTAGAAAACGCGCGGGAACGGCCTGACCGCTCCCGCGCCTGCTATGAACGTTCCTGGCCTCAAGCTGTTTATTGGGCTACAACAAACTTGCCATCTTGGACGGTTACGAACAGGTACGGACGAACCCAGTCGCCTTTGGCGTCAAACGTGACCGTGCCGGTAATGCCTTTGAACGAGCTGGCAGCCATCGCTTCCCGCATGCTCTCGCGGGTGACGGCGCCTTTGGCGGCGGCCTTTTCCAGTGCATCCTTCAAGACATAACCCTGGTCATAGGCCAGAGCAGCGAAGGTATCAGGGTCCATGCCGTATTTCTCTTTATATTTTTTCACGAAATCCTGCACTTTCGGGTCAGGATTGGTCGGCACGAATACGCCGAGGAAGTAGGTGTTGGCAACGGCTTTGCCGGCGATTTCCATATATTTGGGGCTATACAGGCCGGTCGGTCCGACGATTGGCATGTTCAGACCCATTTCCCGCGCCTGTTTCACGATCAAGCCGCCGTCGGTATAGGTACTGCCAACCAGCAGGACTTCCGGCGCTTCGGCTTTGACTTTGGTCAGCAGCGCCGAGTAGTCTTTGTCGGTAGCCAGATAGGTTTGGGCGGAGGTCATTTCGATGCCGAGTTTTTTCGCTTGGGCCTGGGTTGAAGTCAACAGCCCCTTGCCGTAATCATTGTTCAAATAGAGCAGGGCCATTTTCTTCGGTTTGAATTTCCGGGCCGACAGGTCGACCATCAAGCCGCCGACCTTGTCATCCTGGACAGCCATCCGGAAGAAATACTTGCTCATGCCTGACAGTTTATGCGAGCTGGAGGAAACGACAGAGTGGGGAACCTTGGCTTTGTCGGTAATCGGTACCATCGCCAGTGTGTTGGAACTGAGGCAGGAACCGACGATCGCCACCACGCTCTTCATGTCGGCGAATTTCTGGGCGCCGGCTGCCGCCTGCTTGGGATCTCCGGCGTCATCATGCGTCAGCAGTTCGATTTGCTGGCCTTTGATGCCGCCAGCTTTATTGATTTCTGCCAGCGCCATTTCCAGGCCTTTGCGGTGGCTGACGCCGTAAGTTGCCGCATCACCTGTCAGCGGGTTGACCATGGCAATCGTGATTTTCGCTTTGGCTTGCTGCCCTGCCGGGGCTGCCGGTGAACCGCCGCAACCGGCCACCACGGTGAGGAAAACCAGGATCAGGACCAGAGATAGTACGCGTAGCTGCTTTGACAAAACGATTCCTCCTTCATCCATACTGTGAAATAGGGAAAACAAAACACCGGCGAGCATTCTCCCGGTGTACGGCAACTAAAAACACCTATCGTGTTAGCCGCGCTTACGAGATAGCTCTTCACCAACGTTGGTGACAGTCACGCACCTATTCGATGCGTGCCCAGCATGGAACTCCTGACAAACTCCCTGCTTCGGCGATCACCCTTTCGCGCCGGGTCTGCGATGTCCTTCTCGCCGGCGGTACTGATGCTGCTCGCTCCTCTACTCTCTGGTTCTTCTTGCGGTTTGACAACTTTACGTCTATTCTACTCCTGCTCTTCCCGCACTGTCAACGGGTTTTTGCCGGTTGCCAGGCAGATTCCCGCCGTTTAACCGAACACGTCACCGGCATGGTAGGAGCTGCGCACCAACGGCCCGGATGCTACATGGCCAAAGCCGATTTGCTTGGCCTGTTCAGCCAAAAACGCGAACCGGTCCGGGTGGATATAATCGACCACCGGCAAGTGGTCTCGCGTCGGTCGCAAATATTGGCCAACGGTCAACGCATTGGCGCCGGCCTGGCGCAAATCAGCCAGCACTGCCAACACTTCCGCTTCTGTCTCGCCCAGACCCAGCATCAGGCCACTTTTCACCCAGGGGATGCCAAACTCGGCCGCCTGCTGCAGCACCGCCAGCGATTGTTGGTAATCGGCCCTTGGTCGCACCTGTTCGTACAGCCGGGGAACCGTCTCCACATTATGGTTGAATACATCGGGCCGCTCGGCCAATACGATCTGCAACGACTGGCGATTGCCAGCAAAATCGGGCGTCAACACTTCTACCGTTACCTTTTCAGCCTTAGCCCGGATATTGCGAATGCAGGCGGCGAATTGCTCCGCACCGCCATCCGGCAAATCATCGCGGGTAACCGAAGTCACCACCGCATGCTTCAAGCCCATCCGTTCCACTGCAATCGCCACGTTTTCCGCTTCAGCCTCGTCAACCGGCGGCGGATCGCCTTTAGGCACGGCGCAGAAACGGCAACCGCGGGTGCAAATGCCGCCCAAAATAAGAAACGTGGCAGTTCCGGCGTGAAAGCACTCGCCCAGGTTAGGGCAGGAAGCGCTGCGGCAAACCGTATGTAAATTCAAATCATCAATCAATCCCTGTACTTGCTCGACGCCGCCGGCAGGTATCCGCCGAATTAGCCAGGGCGCTCGTTCTGCCATCTCCGATTTCATCAAAAGTCACCCTTATTCCTTCGTTCGTTGTTCACAATTCCGGGCTGAACGCCATCAGGCCCGACTGCGGATCATAGCGGCGCATCAGCTTGGCCCCGTCAAATTCGACGATTACCAGGTCAATCGTAGCCAGAACCGGATTGCCGCCAGCGGAAAAATGGCCGCCAAAAACAACGCGATCCGGCGTCACGCCCTGTGCGTGCAGATGAATCATCAATTCGCCCTTTTCCGACTGGCAGATGACGCCTTGTCCGCCCAGCAAATCAATCGGTCCGTCCACTTCGATCGGCTCGCAGAAGCGAAACCCAAGTGGCTGCGTTGGGTCTTTTAAGGGAATGATATAAGTGGCTTGAGACAGGCTGCCCATCACACTGCCAAAATAGCCATATTCGATGTGATGCTTATGGCAGACCGCTTCAATCCCTGACACCAAGTCGGTTCCCGGCGTCAGGCGGGCGGCAATGGTACGACCTTTATGCGCTTCGACAGAAACGAATTGCTTGTTGTCTTGGCTCAAATCCATCACGCCTCCTCTGTTTGCTGCAGCTCGGCGGCAAATACGGTTGCAAACTCTGTCAACAATTGATCCGCCACTTCCGTTACGGTTGCCGTCACGCCGGCAGTCCGCAGACTGGTTACGCCGAATTCCTCGATCCCGCAGGGGACAATCTGTTGAAACAGCGACAGCTCATTGCTTACATTAAGCGCGAACCCATGCCCGCTGATCCAGCGACGCACACTAACCCCGATCGCCGCCAACTTGAGGTTTCCGGCCCAGACCCCTGTATAGCGGGCTTTCCGCCCGGCAGTGATCCCATAGTGGCTGGCGGTGCGAATCACCACTTCTTCCAGTTGTTCGACATACCAGTGCACATCTTCCTGCCAATGGCTCAGATTGATTACTGGATAGCCAACCAGTTGGCCGGGGTTGTGGCAGGTGATATTGCCGCCGCGGTCCGTTTCGACAAACTCGATCTGCGCTGCCTGCAATCCTGTCAGCGAAGCGCGCAGATTTTCCCGACCGCCGCTCCGACCGGCGGTAATCACCGGCTGATGTTCGAGTAAAATCAGTACGCCGGCAAATTCCCCGTCGGCAACCCGCTGCCGGGCCTGTTGCTGCAGTTCCAACCCTTGCTGGTAGGAAACCAGGCCCGGTCGGATCACCTGAACCGTTCGGTTCATTAGGCCTTCATACCAGGCGGCCAGTGAATAGCCAGATTGTCTACCGCCAAGGCTGCTTCGCCGAGGGACTCGGATACTGTCGGATGCGCGTGAATCGTCGACACCAGTTCGTCCACCGTTGCCTCCAGCCGCATCGCCAGCGTCGCTTCGCCAATGATCTCGGTCGCCCGCGGCCCGATCATATGCACGCCGAGAATCTCGCCGTACTTTGCCCCGGCCAGAATCTTTACAAAGCCGCCTTCACCTTCGTCAATCATCGACTTGCCATTGCCGGCCAGCGGGAACACGCCTTTCTTATAGGCAATCCCCAGTTCTTTGGCTTTGTCCTCAGTGATGCCGACCGCCGCCACTTCCGGGTGCGTATACACGCAGGCCGGTACGATCGGCTGTCCATGTCCGGCTGCGCCATGCCCCAGCGCATGCTCCACCGCGGCGATTCCCTGGTGCGAGGCCGCATGGGCCAGCATGGTGATGCCGTTGCAGTCGCCGATCGCATAGACCCCCGGCAAATTCGTCAGGTAATGCTCATCCACAACCACCTTGCCGCGTTCCAGTTTCACGCCGGCTGCTTCCAGGCCCGCGCCGTCGGTATACGCTCGGCGGCCTACGGCGACCAGCACGATTTCGGCGGCGATTTCCTTGGTTTCCGTCCCCAGCAAAACTTTGGCCGACAGGCCGGTTGCCGTCTGACTGATCGATTCCAGTTTGGCCCCGTTGAGGAAGGTTACGCCGGTCTTGGTCAGACTTTGTTTCAGGTTTGCCGCCAGTTCGGAGTCAATCCCCGGCAAAATTTCTGGCAGCAGTTCAATGACCGTGACTTTAGATCCAAGCGCCGCGTACAGGGCGGCGAATTCGACGCCGATCACGCCGCCGCCGATAATCGCGATGGAGGCCGGCAGTTTTTCCAGCGACAACACGCCGGTGCTGTCAACCACGCCAGGCAGATCGGCGCCGGGGAAATTCAGTTTGACCGGTACCGAGCCGGTGGACAGGATCACGGCATCGGCGCTGAGGGTTGCTGCCTTGTCGCCAATCACCCGCACTTCGCCGGGTCCGCTGAGTTCGGCCATCCCTTTATGAACAGTGACGCCGTTTGCTTTCAGCAGGCCGGCCACGCCGCCGACCAGACGGCGCACGACGCTGTTCTTGCGGTTCATCAACGCTTTCCAGTCGATTTGGACCGAGTCGCCGATTAGGCCGATCCGGTCGCCGTGTTTGACGGCCTGATATAGTTCGGCGGTATGCAATAACGCCTTGGTCGGGATGCAACCGACATTGAGGCAAGTGCCGCCGAGGTTTTCCTTCTCCACCAGATGGGTTTCTGCGCCGAGCTGAGCCGCCCGGATTGCCGCGACGTAGCCGCCGGGGCCGCCGCCGATCACTACCACTTTTTTCGCCATGGTTATTCCTCCCACGGATGAAAAATCACTTTGCAGGCCTGACCGGTTTTCGCCAATTCCACCCCTTGTTGCCACTGCCGCAGTGGCAACACATGCGTAATCACCGGTTCAACTTTCAGTTTGCCTGATGCCAGCAAATTTTCCATCCGGGTCCAGGTTTCAAACATTTTGCGGCCATGAATCCCCACGATTTTCGCTTCCTTGAACACAATCTCCCGACCGAGATCCACCTCAATCGGCCTGCCCGGCAATCCGATCAACGCCATCCGACCGCCTTTACGCAGATATTGGAACGAACCTTTCAGGGCATCGACGTTGCCTGATGCTTCAATAACCACATCCACACCAGTATCTCCGGTCGCATCCAGGACTATTTTCTTTACATCCTGAGTCTGTGGGTTGAGCACTTCTGTGGCGCCCATTGTTTTGGCTATCTCCATACGGGTTGGGCTGATATCTGTGGCGAAAATTTTCGCCGCCCCCATGCAAGACGCGGCTGCCACCGCGAACAAGCCGATTGGGCCGCAGCCAAGTACCATCACGTTCGCGCCGGCCAGACGCATTTCGTCGGCCGCCCGCACCGCCGTGCCGAGCGGCTCCATCACCGCGCCGATATCGTAAGAAATTTCTTGGGGAATCGTTTTGGCGCAAATGGCAGGAATCACCGCATATTGCGCAAAGCAGCCGTTCATGTGAATGCCGAACATTTTCAGGTTGGCGCAAATATGCTGCTCACCGTTCATGCATTGATAGCATTGCCCGCAAGGAACATGCGTTTCCGCGGCCACTTTGTCGCCGACCTTAACCCCGCAAACCCCCTCACCGACTGCCACCACATCGCCGCAGCACTCGTGTCCCATGACGAGCGGCAATTCCATCCCGACCGATTGCGCCCAAGCGTTCCACTCAAAAATATGCATATCCGTGCCGCAAAGCGCAGCAGCACGCACCTTGATCAATACCTGGCCGGCTCCGCATTGCGGCATCGGCAACTCTACAAACTCGGCCTGCTCGGCTGTTTTCTTCACTACCGCCGACATCATGTTCATGGTAAATTCCCCTCCCATTTCACAGGACTATTTTCATTTCATTCCTAGATAATTCGGCAAAAACAACGAGAGTTGCGGCAGATAGGTGATTAGCAAAAGCGCAACCAGACTGGCCAGCAAAAACGGCATGACCGCTTTGGAAATCCGCTCGATACTGATATCCGCTATGCTGCAGGCCACATACAGATTCACCCCTACTGGCGGCGTCACCA